>CAZGOR010000028.1:0-18267 GCA_964527875.1 uncultured Bacteroides sp.
TTTCTTTAATCTGCCTGACCCTTTCTCTTGTCAGATTATATTTCTCACCAATTTCCTCAAGTGTATGTGCATGTTTGTCCGATAATCCAAAATAAAGTCTGATAATATTGGCTTCTCTTTGGGTCAATGTATTAAGGGCCCTTTCAATTTCTTTCCTTAGTGAATCTGTTATCAATTCTTTATCAGGACTGGAAGTATCTTCACTTAATAAAACATCATACATGTTACCTTCTTCATCTTGTGCAAGCGGGGCGTCAAATGAAATATAACGCCCTGCATTTTTTATGGCTTCCATCACATTAGTAGAAGCCAGCTCTAATGCCTGTGTAATCTCAATGATAGTTGGTTCTCTTTTGTTTTTTTGTTCCAGTACATTAATGGTCCTTTTTAATTTATTTATATGACCGTATCTATTTAATGGGAGGCGTACAATTCTGGCCTGTTCTGCCAAGGCTTGCAGAATGGATTGTCTGATCCACCAAACAGCGTAGGATATGAACTTAAAACCTCTTGTTTCATCAAAACGTTCTGCAGCTTTGATCAAACCGAGATTCCCCTCATTGATCATATCGGGAAGACTCATGCCCTTGTTCTGATACTGTTTTGAAACTGATACAACAAACCTGAGATTTGCGTTTATCAACCGGTTCCGTGCATTCAAGTCCCCATTACGAATCCTTCTGGCGAGATCAACTTCTTCTTCAGCAGTAATCATTTCAACCTTACCTATCTCATGAAAGTATTTTTCTAGTGATGGATCCTCCCTGTTAGTAATCTGTTTGATGATTCTCAATTGCCGCATTTAATGGGGGATTTGGTCTTTTGATATATTAGTAAAATACTTTTTAAAGGTACTGATTATAATGGGGGAAATCCATTTTTTCTATAGGATTTGTTGATCCTGCTTTTCATCAGGATCATTGTACATGAATCGTACCGCCAGAATAATCTAAGCAAAATATATTTTTAACTATTTACCCACTGTATATCAAAGGTGAGAAATTTTATGATGATATGTTCAATTTATTCCGAAATATTAGTTAACGATACAGTCAGGTCCCTTAAAAACCTCTTCCTATTACAGAAAAAAATAAGTTAATCAAATAACCGGACATTTTTCTCATCAATAATAATTTATTCCACTATATCATTACACCTAATTAGGCCTGATTGGCGTGGAGATTTGTATTTGGCATTCTGAATATTTTGATATAATTTTAAGTTTCCTTTCTCACGTTAATAGCAAAATACGACAGTATAGCAATTGACATTTCCCAAAAACATTTTTTCACTTTCAGTCTTTATTTCATCCGGTAATCATTTAGGTTTTGTTAATAAAATCCTTATTAAAATGCAAATCTGGTCAGCAGAGATAAAAGAACTAGAAACCTTTTATACTCCCATCAAAGGCAGGTTTCCTGAATTGGAAAAGGAACTGGAACGGTTGATTAAAACTGATGATGAGAATATTGTGTTGATCTATTCAAGGAGATGCCTCGAAGTTATCATTACCGATCTGTGCGAATCCGAATTAAAACGACCCTGTAAAACGGAACCACTCAAAGGTATTATCGACAAACTGAACAGGGAAGAAAAAGTTCCATCCCATATCATTGTTTCCATGCAATACCTGAACAGTTTATTTACTTTCGGTGCCCATCCCAAAGAATTTGATCCGGAACAGGTTAAGCCGGTTCTTAATAACCTGATAACAATTATCAAGTGGTATCTGAAATATAAGGATAGTAAAATCGATGTTAAAGCAGAAGCAGAAGATGTAAAAGATGAAACAAAAGTTCAGGATGAATCCACTGCACAAGCTCAAAAACCAAATAAAAGATTGGTATTATTGCTTTCAGGATTTGCCCTGGTTTGTGTTATTGTTGTTGTTGCTTTAGTTGTATTTGATATAATTGGTGGCGGAAAGAAAATCAAAGAGCTGGAAAAATCTATTGCTGTGCTTCCTTTTGATAATCTAAGCAGTGATGAAGGACAAGCCTGGTTTAGTGATGGGATTACTGACGTAATTATTAATCATTTATCAAAAATATCTGATCTGAGAGTACTAAGCAGAACATCTACTATAAAATACAAAGAAACAGAAGAAAAAAAATCTCTTTCAGAAATTGGAAAAGAATTAGGAGTCAATTTCCTTATCGAAGGGACTGTTCAGCGAGAGGGGAGTCAAATGAGGGTCAGTGTTCAATTAATACAGGCCATAAATGAAGATCATCTGTGGTCAGAATTATATGATCGAGAATGGAAAGATATTTTTTCTGTACAGAGTGAAATAGCCCAGACTGTAGCTAAAGAATTAAAGGCTGCTATCACTCCTGAAGAAAAACAACTTATTGAGAAAATACCTACTACCAACCTGACAGCATACGATTTTTTCAATAGAGGAAGAGAGGAACATTGGAAGTACTGGATGAATTCCAATGACAGGGAAGCACTGGAAAAAGCCGAAGATCTCTATCGTAAAACACTGGAATGTGATTCCACCTTCGCACAGGCATATACCGGATTGGCCTGGGCATACTGGGATAAGCATTATTATGATACTTATTTCTCGGAAATTTTTTTGGACACTATGCCGATCCTGATAGATATTGCCCTTTCCTTTGATGATCAATTACCTGAAGCATATGTTCTCACGGGATATTATTATCATTATATTGGTAAACCAGAACAAGCAATAAAAGAATATGACAAAGCAATAAAACTCAATCCAAACGATTGGAAGGCATATTTTCTAAAGGGAGAAATTCACTCGTATGTATTATATGATTATATTGAAGCTATCGCCAATTTGCAAGAAGCAGTGATCCGTAATCGTGGAATGGAATTAGTGGCGTTATTAGTTGATTTAGGTTTGGCATATCAGGACGCTGGGTTCATTGATAAGGCAAAATATTATTATCAGGAAGTTCTTAAATTAGAAGGTGATTCGATCAGATATTATTATTATTTAGGTGGGATTGAAAATTATCTGGGTGATTTCGAGAAAGCTATTGAATTTTATAAAAAAGGATATGCAATAGATTCAACCCGATATGGTTTGCTCCTGCAGTTGGGAAGCAATTACATGTACCTTGGTCAATATGAGGAATCATTGAAATATTATAAAAAATATTTAGAAATATTAAAAGCTCGGGGATGGCTTTATTTAAGAGGTATGCACCGGATTGGATATGTTTACTGGCAAAATGGCTACAGAGAAGAGGCAAAATACTATTTCAACGAACAAATCAGGTATGGTGAAGAAAGTATAAAACTCGGCAGAGAATATGCAAATAGCAAAGGTGCTCATTATGATCTGGCAGATGTTTATGCTTTTTTTGGTGATAAGGTAAAGGCATACCAATATTTAGATGAAGTTAATAAAAAACACACTTTCCCATTATGGTGGATAATTTTGGTTAAACGCGATCCCCTGTTAGACAGCATCCGGGAAGAAGAACGGTTTCAAAATATATTACAAAACATGGAAGCAAAATACCAGGCAGAGCATGAAAGGGTAAGGAAATGGCTGGAGGAGCAGGCGATGTTGTAGTTTATAATATTAGCATATTTCTTCCATTCTTTTCTATTTAAAAAATCTCCCTGCTTCAACAAATTTTCACAAATTGATTAGATTACCAACCTATTATATTTTTCGGTAATGAAAAAGACATTCCTTGGTTTTTTATGCTTACTCACCCTGTCAAGCTACAGTTTCGGGCAAACGACAAGGATGTATTGTGATTACGAGACAGTAACCTGTAATTACCAGGCATTCGGCTGTAATTATCAAATAAGCAATAATCCGGATATTGAAGGTATAAATACAAGTGCCAATGTCGGGCATGTGATTACAGGTAGTCAGGACTGGGTTGGATTATATACTGATCTGACTGATGGCTTTATTGATTTTACTCTCACTACAACATTCAGCCTGAAGGTTTGGTCAGATACTGACGGAACAGTATTACTAAAACTGGAGAATGCCTGCGGTAGTAAACCTTCAATCGAGCTAAGTGCTGATTATACTGATACAGGTAATTGGCAGGAACTTTCATATGATTTTACAGGCACCCCTGATGATAGTTATAACAGGATTGTTTTACTCTTTAATTATGGTGAAACCGACGAGGGTGAAAACTGGTATTTTGACGATATCAGCGGGCCTGGCATTACCATACCTCAAACAACAAGGTTGTGTGCAAATATTATAGGAAACACAACCTGGTCAGATACAGTAAAAGTGTTTGGGAACCTTACCGTTATAGACAATAGTACTTTAACAATCAACCCTGGAACTTATGTTGAATTCCAGGGTCATTATTCATTAAATGTACAGGGCGGATTACTGGCAGTTGGTAATGAAAATGACACCGTTGTATTCACCATTAACGACACCACAAACTTTACCAATATGGAGGTTGATTCCGGAGGATGGAATGGAATCAGGTTCGATGATGTTACGATGAATAATGATACATCAAAAATTATCTGCTGCAGGATTGAATATGGTAAAGCAGTTGGCATTGATGACCATGAAGAAGGTGGTGCAATTGAGGTTGTCAATTCATCAAAGATATTAATCTCACAGTGCAATATTTATAGCAATATAGCAAAAGGGGATGGCGGAGGTATCAGTATTTTCAATTCAGGTGTCACGATCACACATAATCTGATTCATCATAACAAGGTTGGTGTGGCTGTCGAGAACAGCAACAATGTCATCATAAGGAATAATATTATTGCAAATAATTATACCTCTGAAAAGGGAGGTGGAATTACTACGATATGGTCAAGAACCATTATTGATAAGAATATTATATGTAATAATTCTTCCGATGGCGGGGGTGGATTATTCTCCCATACTTCCACAAATACCATAACAGGTAATCTTATTGTCAATAATACTGCAAACTGGATAGGAGCCTGTTATTTCTATGGTTCCTCACCAGTATTTTATAATAATACGGTATGTAACAATAGCTGTTCCTACGGACCGGCTATTCAATTTTCTCAATTTTCTGATGCCAGTTTGATAAATGATATATTATGGGGGAATGTGAATGGTGAACCAGGCAATGAGGAATATCTTCAGATTGCTTTTGGTGAATCTTCTTCAAATCCCAATTTTTATAATTGTATCATACAGGGAGGAACCAAAAGTTTTCAATCAACACCAGAAGTTACATATTCCGGAGATACGATCAATATTTTTGATATAAATCCGGCATTTATCAAGCCGGCTGCCGGAGCCGGAGCAAATTTTAGTGGCTTATCTGCAAACTGGTGTGTTCAGGATACTTCTTCATGTATTAATAATGGAACAAATGATGCCCTGAAACATCTTCCATCGGTAACAGATATTGCAGGCAACCCCAGGATCATTCACGGATACATTGACATCGGGGCATATGAGAAAAGAATTGTTAAAATTGAGGCATCCGGCAGTATTGAGGAATACACCAGGTGGATAGCAGATACCCTTGAAATCAAAGGTGATATAAAAGTCAGGGACAGTATTACTCTTGATATTGCGCCTGGCACTTATATTGAATTTCAGGGTTATCACAAAATGGCTGTTGAAGGCACAATACTTGCAATTGGTACAGTAAAAGATCCGATTACTTTTACAATTAACGACACTGCAGGGTTTACAAACCGATCCATAACAAAGGGCGGATGGTATGGTATCTCATTTGACAACAGCGATGGCGGGGCAAATGGTAAAATGTCTGACAATGACACATCAAAACTAATTCACTGTACAATCGAATATGCTAAAGATTATGATAGTTTATTTCTTCAGGGAGGTGCGATTAAAACCAATTATTTTTCAAAACTTATCATTAAAAACTGTACTATCAGGTATAACAATGCTTACTCAGGAGGCGGGATCGGACTGATGAGTGGCTCCAGCCCGTTAATAGATGGTAATATCATTTACAGGAACACTGCACGTCGCAGAGGTGGTGGAATATCCTGTGAACAAAAATCAGAAGCAAGGATCATCAATAATATCATATCAAATAATTCCCTTATTGATAATACCGGCTGGCCAAAGGGAGGAGGAGGCCTTGCATGCAACTCCGCAGATCCGTTTATTCTGAACAATATCATTTGTAATAACGAATCCCTCTTTGCCTGGGGCGGTGGAATTAATTTATTCGATTCATATCCCACGTTTGCCAACAATACTGTTTGTAATAACCTCGATCGCGGAGGATGGAGCGGTGGTGGGATTTTTGCACAATGTGATCCGGTAATATTCAATACGATATTATGGGGGAATGTGAGCGGTACTGACACCTTACAGGTTACTTCAGATAACCATCCCGATTTTTATAATTGCAATATCCAGGGTGGCAGGTCAGGTATCGGACCTTTCTGGTATGATTACCAGGGATTAACCATTGAAATCCAGGATGGGAATCCCCGATTTAAATCCCCGACACAGGGAGCGGGAATAGAATATGATGGTCTTGCTGCCGACTGGTCAATCACTGAATTCTCTCCGAATATCAATGCCGGGATGCCTGATGTATCCGGATTGAACCTGCCGGAAACAGATCCTGCCGGAAATCCGCGAATTAATTGGGGAATCGTTGATATAGGCGCTTATGAAAGTCTGGCCGATCCCCTGGAGATTATTCAACATCCGGTAAATTTATCGACCTGCGTTGGTGATAGTATATCGTTTCAGATACATGTGAAGGGCTCAGCACATTATCAATGGTATAAAAACCAGGAAACGGTTGCCGGTGCAATCGATTCGATCCTGATCATTGCCCCGGTTATCCTTGATGATGAAGCTAACTACAATTGTATTGTGAAAAACGGGTATGGACCGAAATCCAGCAACAATGTTTTCCTGAGTGTTAAGATTCCTCCGGGAATTCTTATAGAGCCGGAGAGTCAATGGATCAATCCGAATAAACCGTTAAAGCTCCAGGTGATCGTGGATGGTACTGCACCATTGTCCTACCAATGGACAAAAAATGGTTTAGAATTACCACAGGCCAACCTGCCTGAATATAACCTGACTGATATTTCATATGCCGATGAAGGCAATTATTCATGCATTATTTCAAATGTCTGCGGACAGGTATCCACTAATCCGGCAACCCTTTACCTGGCTCCCCAGATCTGCATGGTTACTGTTGATCCCATGACAGGGAATAACCTTGTCGTCTGGGAAAAGAATTCTATCGCCCCAATCTCTGATTACAACATCTACCGCGAAAGCAAATATGCCGGGATATATGACCTGCTTACTACTGTCCCTTATGATCAACTCAGTGTTTATAACGATAGTACTGCTGATCCAACCAGCAGGGCATACCTTTATAAAATCACAGCAACCGACACTTCTGGTTATGAGACATCTATGGATCTGTGTAAGACCCATAAAACCATTCATCTTCTTGTTACCACCAACCCGGAAACAAAAGCCACACAGCTTGACTGGGATCGTTATGTGGGATTTGAATACGGCACGTATGAAATATTCCGTAGTGACACCACCGTCAATTTCTTAAGTATTGATGCCATGTCGAGCAGTACCTCCACCTGGAGTGATCCTGATCCGGGTACAGGAACAAAATATTACCGTGTCGCTGCCCTCAGGCCAGATCCATGCTACCCCACAGGAACTGCTGGTAAAAAAGCTGAATCTGGTCCTTACAGCCATTCCATGTCAAATATGGAAGATAACAGGCTTCAAACGAGTGGAATATTTGAACCTCATTCAGTTAATGAAAACCTGATGATTTATCCCAATCCGTTCAACGGAACCACAACTTTAATATTCAACAATCCGGGAGGTTATCCATATACACTATATATCCTGGATCTTTCAGGAAAGGTGTGCCGGATCGTGGATAAAATCAACACATCCAGGTATGTTCTGGAAAAAAGGGAGTTGAAGGAGGGGGTTTATTTTGTTGAGCTGAGAGGGCCGAAGATCTACAGGGGGAAGATTGTAATTGAGTAGCCCCATTCACCAGAATTCTGTTTTCGATTCACGGATCACGATTCACGTCTCATTGTTTTTGGTTGTCGGTTTAGCAAAGATGGCTGAGGCTTACGGATGTTACAGTACCGAAAAACTGGCAATGTTTAATTGCCTGTTTTTCAGCACACTGTGACCACTGAGACCTTCTTAACTCACACCCAATCCCACACTCACACATCCCAGCTTCCAGTCCCTATTTCTAAGCAAATTCTTCTTCCAGTTTGGATAACAATTCTTTATGGTCAATATTGGCCCTGATCTTGCCATTTTCTGCAATGCTAATAGCTCCGGTCTGCTCGGATACAATAATTACCAGGGAATCGGTATGCTCTGTCATACCTATTGCTGCCCTGTGGCGCATACCATAATCGGGAGGAAGGTTTGGATTCTCGGATACAGGAAGGACACATCGGGCAGCCATGATCCTGTTGTTAATAATGATCACAGCCCCATCATGTAATGGACTGTTTTTGTTAAAAATGCTTTCGATCAACCTGCTTGAGGTCATGGCTTCTAATATATCACCGGTTTCCGAATATACCAACAATTCTGATTTTCTGCCAATGACGATCAGTGCTCCTGTCCTCATCCTGGCCATATTGATGCATGCTTTCAGGATCGATTTAATCCTTACACGCGGTGGGCCTGTAAATGTGACCGGAAATACTTTTTCAAAAGAAAACCTGTTCCGGCTGAAATACTGATTACCAATATAAATAAGAAAACGCCTGATTTCCTGCTGGAAAACAATGATCAGGGCGATGACCCCTACACCAATAACCTGACCGAGGATTGTTCCAAGCAACTGCATGTTCAGTGCTTTGACAATGATCCAGAGCAGGTATACCGAGAGGATGCCAATAAAAATATTCATCGCAACTGTACCCCTTATCAGCAGATACACCTGAAACATCAAATAGGCAACCAGCAGAATATCAATGATGTCGAGAATGCGTATTTTAATAAAAAGATCAACCATATTTATAACTGTATCCCGGGATAAAATACAAAAGGTAAACGGTCATGAAATTTTTTCATGAAAAACTACATGAAGACTCATGAAACCATGCCTGCCGGACTAGCTTCGCTGGCCGCGTGCCGCCGGAGCTTTAGCGGAGGAGCAACCTTCGCGCAGCGCCATCGGCAAGCCTTTGGCGGCCGATGGAAGGCGCAGCAGGCAGGAAAGTTCATGGGAGTTCCCTGCTGTAAAGTTTAACTTTGTATTCTGATAAAAGCAAATTTAAACTTTTTACTGAGGAAAGTTAACAAAATCAGGTTGTTTTTCTTTATGACTTTGAGGTTAAGAGTTTTTTGATCAGAATAACTGCCTGCACGGCTTCTTTCACATCATGGACCCTTAATATATTTGCACCTTTCATTAAAGCTATCGTGTTCAGGACAGTTGTACCGTTTATAACCTCGGCTGGACTGTTTTGAAGGGTTTTGTAAATCATTGATTTTCTGGATAGGCCAACCACCAGGGGAAGTTCAAAAAGCTGAAAAGTGTCAAGATGATTTAAAAGATAAAAATTTTGGTCGGTTGTTTTCGAAAATCCAAATCCGGGATCAATGACCAGATCGATAACACCAAGTTTCAAAAGGTGTTCTGTTTTACGTGCAAAGTATTCTACGATCTCTTTAAGCAGATCTTTGTAAGTAATATGGTTCTGCATCGTCTCAGGAGTTCCTCTCATATGCATCATAATATAAGAAAACTTCAATTCAGCTACTGTTTCAAACATTTTATTATCCAGTTCTCCGCCGGAAATATCGTTGATGATTTCTACTCCATAATTTTCAACAACATGGCGGGCAACTGCGGATCTGTATGTGTCAACCGAGATGATTGTTTCCGGATATTGTTCCCGAACCATTTTGATGGCTGGCAGAATACGGGTGAGCTCTTCCTCTTCCGAAACAGGTTTCGCTCCCGGACGTGTAGAAATCCCACCAATATCAATAATATCTGCTTTTTCAGCTACCATTTTACTGACCTGGTTCCGGATGTTGTCAGGAGTAAAATAATATCCCCCATCATAAAATGAGTCAGGTGTGACATTCAGTATTCCCATTATCCTGGGAACCGATAAATCTAGCAATTTACCCCCACAGTTCAGGCTTCTGTTTTTTGAAAAAAATGTATCTTTAAAAGACATTTTTCGCGGTATTAGATTACTCAAATGTAATGAATACTGGCTAATTAGGAATTAATGACTTACGATTATTTAATAGTGAAAGAAAAAATAATGGAATGATGGGGTAATGGAATAACGGAAGAATGTTCGTGAGACCTGCGTGCGCTGACGTTATGACAGGCAGGCTGGCAATTTGTGAACGAAGTGAAACAAATTACCAAAGTTGAACAACCCCGATGACGATCGGGGGAAGAATGGAATAGTATTCGTAAATTGGTGAATTAGTATAATGGTATATTGGTGTGTTTGGGTGTTGGGATAAGGGTGTGAAGTTACTGCAGGTTTTTAATCCTGCCTGCAGTCAAGTGGTAGTAACTCAATACACACATACCAATTGCTCGCTCCTGTGAGGCCACAGACCTGCCTACCGGCAGGCAGGCACATCCTGCTCGCGAATGTTTGCTGCGCAAACATTTCACGAATTTACCAATTTGCAAATTCACGATCATTCCAATCCCGACTTGTCGGGATTCCAATCTATGCTATAATTAAGAGATAACAAACAGAAGATTATTAAAAATTACCTGCTTCTCGCATGAGATTTATTGTCATTGAAGGATTGGACGGATCAGGCAAATCTACACAGATAAGATTGCTTTTAAATTATCTGGATGAAAAAGACATATCATACCGGTATCTTCATTTTCCGAGGACAGAGTCACCCTTTTACGGTGAACTTATTGCCAGATTTCTGAGAGGTGATTTCGGAAAACTTGAATCAGTTCACCCTTATCTTGTTGCACTGATCTATGCCGGTGACAGGAATGATGCAAAAGGTTTGATCAATGGATGGCTCAATGAAGGCCATTATGTCATTGCCGACAGATATGTGAATTCAAATATTGCGTTTCAGTGTGCCAAACTTAAGGATCAAAAAGCCAGGCAGGATCTTAAAAACTGGATCATTCAGTTTGAATATGATTATCATAAGATACCGCGGCCGGATTTGAGTCTTTTTCTTGATGTACCTTTTGAGTTTACAAAAATGAAATTAACGGATTCCAGACAAGGGGATGATCGGAGATATCTGAATGGACAAAAAGATATTCATGAGGAAAGTCTTGAGTTTCAAAAGAAAGTGAGAGAAATCTATCTGGAAATTTCTGATTTTGATCCCACATTTGTGAAGTTGAAATGTACTGATGCAACAGGAGGAATTTTATCACCAAAGGAAATATTTTATAAGATAATTAATCAGTTAAATATCTGAACTTGTTGTATGTTTGTTATGATTGTAGAATTCAAAGATGAGTCCACTCCGAAAAATAATATTCTTGGGGCTAATGCCCCATAAGTTATTGATTCTCATTATCAGGAGTTCTGCGAATCATAAAACCAATATTTTCGGTTTATAACATAATATTTACAGAACGAACCATAAATTTCAATTTCATGAAACTTTTAAATCTCATCAGCAGGATTATTGTAGGGGCAGTATTCATTTTCTCAGGTTTTGTAAAAGCTGTTGATCCCCTGGGTTTAACCTATAAATTTTCAGATTATTTCATAGCATTCGGTATTCAGTTTCTTGAACCGATCGCACTTCCGCTTGCTATCCTGCTTTCTTCAACTGAATTTCTGATAGGGATATCACTGTTTTTTGGTTATAAGTACAATTTAGCTGCATGGATCCTGGTTATCTTCATGTCATTTTTTACAGTTCTGACTTTAATTCTTGCACTTACTAATCCGGTTTCAGATTGCGGATGTTTTGGTGATGCGATCATCCTGACCAACTGGCAGACCTTCTTTAAAAATCTTTGTTTATTGCCATTTACATTTGTCATATTTATATACCGGAGAAAAGTCTCTATATCATATTCTTCACTTAAAGAGTGGATCTTTTTGGGTATTTTTGCTATTGTCATCATTATTCTCCAGACATACAGTCTCAGACACCTTCCCCCGATTGATTTCAGGCCATACAGCATCGGAACGTATATTCCTGAGAAAATGGTTGTTCCTGAAGGTGCCCCCATTGATGAATACATAACCTATTTATATTATGAAAAAGACGGAAAGGTTAAGGAATTCACAGAGGAGAATTTTCCCTGGCAGGATACAACATGGAAATTTGTTGACAGTAAACATGTACTCGTAAAAAAAGGCTATGAACCACCTATCCATGATTTCACCATGATTGATGAATATGGTTATGATCATTCTGAATCTGTACTTGCGGATAAGGGATATACCTTGTTACTCATTACGGATAACTTGCCAAAAGCTAATGAAGAAGCATTAAAATATGCCAATAAACTGGCTATTGCAGCCAACAGCAATAATTGGTCATTTTATTGTTTGAACGCATCTTCCGAATCTGAAGTTGAAGAGATATCCAGATCACTGGAGTTGGAGTATCAGTGTCTTACTACAGATGAAATTGCCCTGAAAACGATCATAAGATCAAATCCGGGACTCATGCTGATAAAAGAAGGGATTATTATTGATAAATGGCATTTCAGGGATTTTCCTGCTCCTGAAGAACTGAACAGCACATTCATGGCACAATCATTAACCAGGTTAAGAAAAGACAGTGAAAGATCAACAGTTTATTATTTTATAGCCTTTATATTCTTAATTGCTCTTTCAATCCGGTTGTTCTTTCCTGTCTCTTCTTTAGATTAGTTTTGTTTCTGTTTTCTGCGAAATTGGTTGAAAAAGTTTTTTAATAAATTTGATGTGAGATATACAAAAATTCAAAATAACTGAATATGAGAAAAAAAATTGTTGCCGGTAACTGGAAAATGAATACGACTCTTGATGAGGGTCTTCAACTTGCTAAAGAAGTAAACCGGATGGTGGAGAATGATCAGGATGATGTCATTGTGATCATCGCGCCGCCATTTATTCATCTTACTGAAATTAAGAAAATTCTGACTACTGTTTATCTTTCATCTCAGAATTGTGCTTCAGAAAAAAAAGGAGCCTTTACAGGTGAAATCTCTGCAGAGATGATCAAGTCAGCAGGAGCGGAGTATGTGATTATCGGTCATTCAGAACGCCGGACACTGTTTAATGAAGAGGATGAGACTTTATTGAAAAAAGTAAAACTGGCTCTTGAGAATGACCTCATCCCGATATTCTGTTGTGGGGAACGAATATCTGAAAGAGAGGCAGGTAATCATTTTACAACCGTTCAGAAACAACTCACATCAACTTTATCCAAACTGGGAAAGGATGATTTTGGAAAAGTAATTATTGCTTATGAACCAGTCTGGGCAATTGGAACAGGTTTGAACGCGACACCCGAGCAGGCACAGGAAATGCATCAATTTATCAGGGGATTAATCGAACAAAATTTCGGCAAAACCACTTCAGAAATGACATCCATACTTTATGGCGGGAGTTGTAAACCTTCAAATGCAAAAGAACTATTTGATAACCCGGATGTAGATGGAGGTTTGATCGGGGGAGCATCACTGAATGCAAATGATTTTTTTGCTGTTATCAAATCGATCTGATTTGCCGGGAAGATCTTATATCAAAAAGTACCTGTCAAAGCAAATATTCTTCTGGTAACACATTTTCCTTAATATGAAGAGAATAATATTTCTGATTTTTGTATTGATCGCTGTATGGCAGATGGCCGGTTCACAAGTGATATCTGATTTTTCTGCCGAACCGGAAAGATATACTGATGAATTAAGGAATTTTATGGGTTCCTCATTGTCAGAAGAAGAAGTCCTGTTGTTAACCGGTTTTATTACTGCATGGGACAGCGGTATGGTCTCAATGGAAGATAAAAATGAAATCATCCTTTTATCAAATAAACTACTACGGAAAAATGCCCGTCCAAAACCTCATTTTATCCTGTTTCTCAGGAATCTAAAATCTTTTTGGGAAAGTACACAAAGTGAGGAGAGTTATATGGCCTGGAAACAGGGACTTGAATTCCTGACCGATGATAGAAATATGCAGGTTACTGGGATTGGCAATTACATGGAAACCAGTTATAACCTTATCAAAAGAAATATTATTAATCAAACATCCGGAGCACTCTGGAAAGCTTCCCAACCGGTTTTTCATTTTGAATTCGAGGATTCATCCAGGATCGTGTTTGAACCAACTACCATAACCTGTTTATTCGTAAGAGATAGTATTAAAATATATGATGCGGGAGGGATTTATATACCTTCTTCACAGACCTGGTGGGGGGAAGGCGGGATTGTAACCTGGGAGAGATCGGGCTACAGCAGAGATGAGGTATATGCTGAATTAGGCAGTTATCACATCAATATGAGATTATCAGAATATGTTGCCGATTCGGCTACTTTTTACAATAAGATATATTTCGGATTTAATATGCCCGGACATCTGGAAGAAAGGGTTGAATCATTTACCTCACCCGCGAATGTCCATTATCCAAGGTTTGAATCTTATCAGGGCAATTATACCGTTGATAACATTTTCCCGAATGTTAATTTTAGCGGGGGACTGTCAATGTTGGGATCGGATTTGATTGGCTCAGGTACTAAATTCACTAAGGCAAGCTTGTTATTTCTCAGGAATGATTCGGTTAAGCTTATTGCCCATTCTGAGTATTTTGCCTTTCAGCCAGGCAGGTTGTCAGGTGTTGGTGTGGAAGTATCCATTCCCATCGGTAAGGATTCAATTTACCATCCTCATCTGGGCATGAATTACTTTGAAGAGAATAATATTATCTCACTATACAGAAGTGAAGATTTCCAGTCGCAATCGCCTTTTTATAATAATTATCACAGGGTGGAAATGAACTTTGACCAGCTTCAATGGAACCTTGATGAAAACCGGATCCTGTTTAAGGCAAGAGAGGGTGCAGCTTCAGGATTGGCAAATTTCCAGTCCGATAATCTATTTGATGCCAGATTATATGTCAGGCTGCAGGGTATTGATGAAGTGAATCCCCTGGCCCTTTTACGCAGATTTTCAGAAGAGCAGTTTTCTGTATCATTTAGAGGAATTGATTTTGCAAGGTTTATCAGAGCCCGGCATTACCAGGTTCAGCAAATGCTGAAAAGGCTGTCTTCACTTGGATTTATTATTTATGACCTGGAGAATGATATGGTTACAACACGGCAAAAACTGTATGATTGGGTATATGCAAGTGTTGATGCTATTGATTATGATGTGATCAACTTCATATCGGAAACAGAGGCTCCACTGGAAAATGCAAGTCTGGACCTGTCGACTTACGATCTTACAATTAACGGGGTTTATGTTATCCGGGTTAGTAATGCACAGAATGTTATTATATATCCTGAAGAATCACAGATTATTCTTAAAAGAAACCGTAGTTTTCAGTTTAATGGCATTATATCGGCCGGCCTGTTTAATTTTCATGGAAAAAAATTCTTTTTTAATTATGAGGATTTCAATCTGAACCTGCAGGATATTGATTCCCTTATTCTTAAAATTAAAACTGAACAACTTGATGCTTATGGGAGGGCCACCTTGCTTAATATTCAAAGTGTTATTCAAAACATGACAGGCGAACTGCAGATCGATGAACCGGATAACAAATCGGGACGGACAAATTATCCGCAATACCCGATATTTACAAGCAGGGAAAACTCGTTCGTCTATTATGATGAACCTGATATTCAGGAAGGCGTGTATCATAAAGATCATTTCTACTTTGAAGTATATCCATTTACTTTTGACAGCTTAGATAATTTTTCAAAAGAGGGATTAAGACTCAATGGACGCTTCGTTTCTGCGGATATCTTTCCCGTTTTTGAACAGACACTCCTTATCCAGGAAGACAACTCGCTGGGATTTAAACATGTAACAGGACCTGCCGGGATGGAACTTTATAGTGGTAAAGGTACATACTACGATTACCTTGAGATGAGTAATAAGGGATTGATTGGCTCGGGGAAGTTTGATTATCTTACATCTTATGGAAGATCCGAAGAAATTATTTTTCATCCGGATAGTATGTTTGCAACACTTTCAGAATTTGTGATCGGAAAACAAATTGCAGGTGTACAATATCCGGAAGTACAGGGAAAGGATAATAAAATAAAATTCTATCCTTATCAGGATAAGCTGATTGTGGACAAAGGAAGCCAGCCTTTCTCGATCCTGAATGATAGTACATATCTCGATGGGGATCTTGTACTCACTGCCTCAGGACTCGAAGGTTCGGGCAGGATGGAACTGACCAATTCTGTATTAACTTCCAATGAATTTAATTATACTGCATATATGTTTGATGCAGATACAGCAGATTTTAAACTCAAATCACTTCATACCGATGGTTATACTTTAGTTACGGATAATGTGAATGCTCATGTTGATTTTGAAAGCCGTTCCGGCTTGTTTAAAACCAATGAAGAATATACGCTTGTGGAATTTCCTGAGAATAAATATATCAGCCATCTTGATATTTTTATCTGGGATATGGATGAAACAGTATTGGAAATAGGAGCCAGCTCCAGCCTTGAAGCTGAACCTGAAATATATAGTACTATTGATGGGGAAGAAGAGCTTATCGGTCCAAGATATATTTCCATAGATCCTTTGCAGGATTCACTCAGCTTTGTATCTACCAGGGCCCTGTATGATTATAATAAAAATTTGATCATTGCATCACATGTTACATTTATGAAAGTTGCAGATGCATATATTTATCCCAAGGATGGAGAAGTAATCGTTAAGTCCAATGGCTATCTGCAGAAACTTGAAGAATCCAGGATCCTGGCTAACCGACAGTCGAAATTACATTCGATCTATGATGCTTCCGTTGAAGTACTTGGTAAATTGAATTATACAGGAAACGGAAATTGTGATTATATCGATGAAACCGGAGAAAAACAGATGATATACTTTGATGAAATTCAGGTGGATGATTCAGTTAATACCATCGCTTCCGGATTGATCCCCGAGACACAGCAATTTATGTTGAGTCCTTTTTATGAATTTCAGGGCAGGGTTAATTTATTTGCACCCAAGCCATTCCTGACTTTTGATGGAGGTGTGAAAATCTTCCATGATTGTGAACAAATCGACCTGAATTATTTTAAGTTCGAATGTGAGATAAATCCCGAAGAAATTTACATACCTGTCCCGGCACAGCCTTTAGATATCAATATGAATTATATCTATTCCGGGATTTTTATAACGCAAGATTCTTCACATATCTATCCTGCATTTTTTAGTAAAAAGAAATTACCCAGTGACAGGTACATTATTACTGCCGATGGATATTTATATTATGATAAGGAATCGGAAGAATACAGGATATCAAGCATGGAGAAGCTTCAAAACTTCAATTTGCCCGGTAATTACATCAGGCTGCCAAGAACCAGTTGTGTTGAATATGGTGAGGGAGATATTGATCTTGGGATTCGTCTTGGACAGGTAAGTATTTCTTCAATCGGAGATGCTGAACATAATATAAAAACTGATGAATCAAAGATTGGGGCAATGATCGGGTTGGATTTCTTTATGTCTGATGATGCTTTAGCTACTATGTCGCAGGAAATAGACAGTCTCGCGGGTCTTGAAGCTTTTGATCTGACAGATGAAGCTTACGTGAAGAGAATCGCTGAAATAATTGGTAAAGACCGTACTGAGATACTGCAAACTGAACTCGGACTTTATGGAACGTATCAGGATATTCCTCAGGAACTTATACATACCCTGTTTATCTCTAAAGTTGATCTTGTGTGGAACCAGGATACCAGATCTTACCGGTCAACCGGGAAAATTGGTATCGGAAGTATTAATGGACACCAGATACACAAATTGGTTGATGGATATTTGGAATTGTCAAAACGCCGCAGTGCTGATCTTTTTGATATGTATTTACAACTTGACAGGACGACATGGTATTATATCGGATATACACGTGGAGTGCTTCATCTTCTTTCATCAAACCGGGATTTCAATCTGGTAATCAGTGATATGAAGACCAGAAAGAGACAATTAAAGACAAAACGTAATGAAGAACCGTATATATTTATTATTACAACAGGACGAAAGAAAGATATGTTCCTGCGGGGTTTTCTCGAAGACCAGGAAGAGTAAGAAAATCACGTAATTTCGGCGAAAATATCAAATCATGCATTTCTTTTA
>CAZGOR010000029.1:0-18113 GCA_964527875.1 uncultured Bacteroides sp.
AGATTTCCTCATCATTACCATGGGTACAGCATGGATCTACAAGCTTGCTGATTCAGGGAAACTGGTATCCAATTGCCACAAACTTCCTTCTAAATATTTTGAACGGGAACTACTTAAACCAGAAGATATTGTACAGAATTACAAGGTTTTAATCAACACACTGTTTGAAACCAATCCCCAAATAAGCATCATCTTAACTGTCAGCCCTGTACGGCACTGGAAAGATGGACCAATACAGAATACATTAAGTAAATCAATACTTTTCCTTGCCATTCACGAATTGGTTCATGTATATGATTGTGCAGAATATTTCCCGGCATATGAGATTGCTATCGATGATCTCCGTGATTACAGATTCTATGAGGCCGATATGCTTCATCCAAACCGTCAGATGACAAATTATATGTGGAATAAATTCTGCCGGGTTTATCATGATGATGAAACCATAAAAATCATGAAGGATTTAGAAAAACTGATTCATGCAATTCAGCACAAACCCTTTTTCCCCGGTTCAGTTCAACACCGGGAATTTATAGTGAAGCATATCGAATATATCCAATCACTCCAGGAAAAATATCCTTTTCTGAATTTATCTGAGGAGAAAAGTTGCCTGGGAAAACAGCTCTCAAAGTAAAAAGAAACTTTAGAAAGCAAAGGGTAAAAAGGGTTTGCAGATTTAATCTCTGTGGCACTCTGTGTAATATCTCCGTTACCTCTGTGGTTAAAATGGAATTTATACTGGATTTTTTGTGAACAATAAAACGTGAATCTTGTTTGTTAGATTAAATAAAAAATGAGAATAACCATATGAACTTTTTTAAATGCAATAGCATATTTCTTTTACTGCTTTTGTTCAGTTATCAGATTGTTCACAGTCAGGAAGAGGGCAAAGGTATCATTGAAGGGAGGATTTTTAATTCGGCAACCAACGAACCGGTTCCTTTTGCCAGTATTGTGGTCTGGGGAACCAATATTGGGTCGGTCAGTGATCTTGACGGCCGTTTCCTTTTCACCGGTATAAAACCCGGTTATGTTGAATTACGAGCTTCCTCAGTAGGATACAAACAATATGTTTCCGAACCTATTCTCGTAACGAATGCCAACAAGGTTTTTATTGATATCCCTCTTGAAGAGACTGTTATCGCAATCGATGAAGTAATTGTAAAAGCTCCCCCTTTCAGAAGAAAAGAAGAAAGCCCTGTATCTCTCCGAAGGATCAGCATTGAAGAAATAGAGAAAAACCCTGGTGGTAACCGTGACATTTCAAGAGTCATACAATCATTTCCTGGTGTTGGCTCTACAGTTTCTTTCCGTAACGATTTGATTGTCAGAGGTGGTGGTGCCGGAGAAAACAGGTTTTATCTGGATGGTGTCGAGATACCCAATCTGAATCATTTTGCCACACAGGGTGCATCAGGAGGACCAGTTGGAATACTGAATGTTGATTTCATCAGGGAAGTCAATTTTTATTCCGGAGCATTCCCTGCAAACCGCGGTAATGCACTCAGCTCAATATTAGAATTCAAACAGATTGACGGGAACAAAGATAAACTAAAGTTCAGAGGTTCAGTAGGAGCAACAGACCTTGCTCTTACACTGGATGGACCGGTCACCGAAAATACAACATTCATTGCCTCAGCCAGGAGATCATACCTGCAATTTCTCTTTTCACTGCTTGAATTGCCATTCCTACCGACTTACAATGATTTTCAGTTCAAGATTAAAAACCGTATCAACGAAAAAAATGAAATTACATTTCTTGGATTAGGTTCATATGACATATCATCACTAAATCTAAAGGCAAACAAAACCGAAGATCAAAAGTATATCCTGAGCTATCTCCCTGATAACGAGCAATGGAGTTACACATTCGGAATGGTTTATAAACACTTCCGCAAGAAAGGTTTTGATACCTGGGTGATCAGCAGAAATCACCTGAATAACGGTGCCTTCAAATTCTCTAATAATATTGAAGTAGATAGTTTGAAAATCCTTGATTACCAATCCGATGAAATTGAAAATAAATTCCGGTTTGAAAATACTTCCAGGTACGACAACGGATTGAAA
Organism: uncultured Bacteroides sp.; assembly: GCA_964527875.1. Classification (GTDB taxonomy): domain Bacteria; phylum Bacteroidota; class Bacteroidia; order Bacteroidales; family SM23-62; genus LJUQ01. The sequence goes on from CAZGOR010000029.1 coordinate 2,068, forward strand.
CTGAATTGGGGTGTCAATTTTGAATATGCACAATATACCAATAATACTTATAATCGTTCATTTATAAATGGCGTTCCAATAACCATCAATTACAATTCTGATCTGGATCTCTTTGAATGGGACATTTTCAGCCAGGTGAGCAAAGGATTTGCAGGAGAACGGCTGGTATTATCGTTAGGTGCCAGAATGGATGCAAACAGTTATTCAAGTGAAATGAATAACCTTCTGAATCAGTTCTCCCCGCGCTTATCACTATCTTACCTCCTTGCTCCAAAGTGGTACATTAACTTCAATACAGGACGTTACTTCCAGCAACCACCTTATACCATGCTGGGTTTCAAGGATAATAATGACAACCTTGTGAATAAGGATAATGGTTTAAAATATATCCGGGCTGATCATATTGTGTCGGGATTCGAATTCCTGCCAGATGATGATTCCAAAGTCAGTCTTGAAGGTTTTTATAAATGGTACGACAATTATCCTGTTTCTGTTACTGATAAAGTTTCGTTGGCCAGCAAAGGAGGGGATTTTGGCACATTTGGCGATGAAGAGGTCCTTTCAATGGCAAAGGGTAAAGCGTATGGTCTTGAATTACTTTACAGGAACAAGGATCTGGCAGGTTTCAACGTAGTGTTATCCTACACCCTTTTCCGAAGCAAATCCCAGGAAATAAACCAGATGCTCGAACCAGTTGATAGTTATGTACCCTCTGCCTGGGATAATGTACATCTCCTGAATCTTACCTCAATCAGGAAATTTAAAAAAGACTGGCAGGTAGGTTTTAAATGGAGATTTTTAGGTGGTGCACCTTATACACCATGGGACCTGGTAACCAGTGCAAAGCGTCCGGCATGGGATGCTCAGGGAATAGGATATCTTGATTTCAGCCAGTTTAACTCATTGCGTCTGAAAGGATTCAACCAATTTGATATTAGAGCGGATAAAGAATTCTTTTTCAATAAATGGACACTGACGCTCTATATGGATATTCAAAACTTGCTGAACTTTAAGGCCGATCAACCTGAAAACCTGTACCGTGTGGAAGATGAAAACGGAAACCCGGTGATCATAAACCCCGGCGCACCCTATCAGGATCAATTGTATGAATTGAAACTTATTCAGCCTGAAGTTGGAACAATATTGCCAACAATAGGTATTATCGTAGAATTTTAATGATACATTTGAATGTTAACCACAGAGAACATATCAATTCTGATGAATATTACTCTGTGAACTCTTTGATACCTTTGTGTTCTCTGTGGTTAAAAATCTAAATTTAAACATGATAATTAATTATATATGAAACAGTTGTCAATTTTTGTCACGATCATCACAATATTATTATCCTGCAAATCATCGAAAGTTGCCGAACAGCAGGAGAAGGAATATATATCTGCCAATCCGGCTGGTCAGGGACCTGAGGTAATACTTGATTTTCAAAAGGGAAAAGAACATAACCATCCCTCTTTTGTCCTCTGGGCGGAAGATATGAATGGTAAATACATACAGACATTATTTATTACTGTATCACTTGGGACAGGAGTATTCGAACATGGTGATGCTTCATCGGGTAAGTGGATGCCCGGAGAGATCACCAGACCTGCAGCCATACCATATTGGGCCCATAAAAGAGGAATTAAGACAGAAGATGGCCTGTTCATGCCTGCTAAAAAGAATCCGGTTCCAGATATTTACACAGGGGCAACTCCTTCCGGTAACTTTGAAATCAAGACAAGATTCGATGAAATGCCCCCGAAGAAGTTCAGGATTCTTTTTGAGATCAATCAGAGCTGGGATTGGAACGAATACTGGACAAATAACAAATATCCCGACGATGATGAGTACAAAACATCATGCCAGCCGGCACTTGTCTATTTAACGGAAATTGATATGAATAACCAGCAGGAATCTTATGAAATGAAAGTCATTGGCCATAGTCATTATTCCGGGAAAACAGGAGAATTGTTTAAAGATTTAACTACAATCACTACTGCGCTTGATATTGCAAAAGAGATTAGAATCAGGATAAATCCATAATGAAAAACCAGCCCATGAATATTTTTGAAAGATAACTGCTGGTTTATTATCTTTATAGAAAAAAAATGAAAAATCTTGCTGGCTGGCTCATCTTCAGTCTTTTATTATTTTCATTTCACCCTTTGTTATCACAGGTTAATTACAGGGTTATCAAAGTCAACGGGAATATCGTATATGTCAGGACAGGCAACTCCATGGCTCAGGGAGATGAATTTGCAGAAGACGAGGATCTGTCATTCCAGACCCCTAACTCAAGGGCAGCGGTTATTAATCCAAATTTAGGGAGGTTTATCCTTACTCCGGATAATTATGATGACCTTTCATCAGCCAAATCCAATTTTCTCCCAGCTATGAGTAACCTCAGCACACGCGGCGGTATCATTAACAATCTGACAGACCTGCAAAATCAATTCAGTGATAATGTGGCAATTCTCCATGAAGCCGGTTATTACCTCAACCCATACCAGTTCCCGATGAATGAAAATGAATTCTTTTTTCTGAGATTCCAGTACAAGGGTGAGGAAATCAATAAAAAGCTTGGATTTGATCAGAACAGGTTGATCCTGTCACGCGAAAACATCCTCAAAGTAGATGATGTTCCTATAGAAAAGATTGATCATCCGGCTGTCAGCCTTTATTATTATAAAAATGAAGAACCTGAGTTTATCAGTGATTTTAATTTAATTTTCCCTGATCTCGACGAGATAAAAACCGAATTTCAGATCATTCTTGAAGCATCTTCTGAAAAATCCTACAATCAAAAAGTGAATGATATTTCCGGTTATATGTTTGAGTTTTATGGTAAACCTGACAAACAGGATGTGATTCATTATCTCGATAAGACCTTTGGATTGGTGAGAGAATAAATTAGCCGGGTATATATACATTTTTCCCTGAAAATATTTGTACTTTTTTTCTCGCAGATTTCCGCAAATCTCCCCGATTCCTCGGGGGGACGGTGATTTACGCAGATTGGATTTTCTTATAGTACAATTCATCAGCGAGAATCTGCGATTTAATCTGCGAATATCTGCGAGAAATCTTTCCAAAATATATTATCTATTCTATTTTTAATGCCGGCCTATGTTATTCTTTCTGATATAAATTCTAATTTTATTAATTTACCAGTTGGTTTTATCCCTAAGAGTTTAACAATGAAAACACAAACCATTCTCCTTATTTGTTTGTTTCATTTATCGTTCCTGAATGTTACTGCCCAGAACATTAAACTGCCTGTTACCAATTATACCAATAAAGATTACGGTCGTGGTTATCAGGCAGTGAATTATGCCATTATCCTTGATGACCGGGACATTGTTTATGCCGGAAATGCAAATGGCATCCTGGAATATGACGGATCGGACTGGAATTTTATCAGGGTTCGGCTGGGTGCTTATGTTACATCCCTTTCAAAAAATAGCCAGGGTATTATATTTGTTGGTTCCCAGAATGAATTTGGCTTTTTCGCACCCGACAATACCGGAAATTTGATTTATTATTCCCTTTCTGATTCCCTGCCTGAAACCGACCGGTATTTCACAACGATATGGAAGACATATGCTCATAAAAACAAAGTATATTTCCAGGCATATGAAAACATATTCATTTTAGAAAATGGAAAAATCAATATTATTTATCCTGAAACATCATTCCATACCTCTTTTATTGTCAACAATAAATTTTACGTACGTGAACGTTCTGCAGGATTGATCAATTATACATCAGGTAAAGCAGAACTTGTACCTGGCGGAGAATATTTTGCTGATCTCGGGATATTTGCCATGTTTCCTGTTGAAAATACTGATAAAATCTTTATTGCCACACAGGAACAGGGCTTTTTTATGATTGATCCCGAAGATCATGAGACACCATTAAAACCTGTCAGGACTAAAAATGATCAGCTTATCATTCAGGCATGTATCATGGGCGGAATACTGCTTGAAAATGGAAATTATGCATTTAACACTGTAAATGAAGGAATTATTATTACAGATCAGACAGGTGAGATTCTTAACATCATCAATAAACGCAGTGGCCTGGGTGTGAATGATGTGAAAAATATTTATCAGGACCGCAACAAAAACATCTGGTGTGCTTTGAATAATGGTATCAGCCGGATTGATTATTCTTCACCTGTTTCATTTTACAAAAAGGAATCAGGGATTATGGGTACCGTTCATACGATTATTCGTCATAAAGATCATATTTTCCTGGGTACAACAAATGGATTATACAGACTGAAGAAATTTGCCGGGTTAACAGAAAGTATTGAATTCAGTCAGATTGAAAATTTCTCGCATCAGGTATGGGATCTTGAAGAAATCGAAGGCGAATTGATTGCAGGTACAAATTCCGGGCTTTACCTGATCCGTGACAATGTTAAAATTTTAATCTCTGAAATAAATGCCTTTACGCTATTCTACAAACCCGATAAGGATTTATTATTTGTTGGCGGAAACCAGGGATTGTCGGTTTTTCGGACAAAACCTTCTTGGAAATTATTAAAGCATTTCAGCGATATTCATGAAGATATCAAACTCATTGCTGAAAACAAAGACAGTTATTATGAAGGGACAGAGCTCTGGCTTGGTACCAGCCTTCAGGGAGCCATCAAGGTAATGATATCCGATGATTTGACACACGAGACATTTAAATATTACGGAGAATTTGACGGCTTGAATGAAGACTGGGTGCTGCCTTTCAACATCGGTGATTCTGTTGTATTTGGTTCACGAACTGGAATTTTCGGTTTTAATGATGAAGAGTTGATCAAATTATCTTTGCCTGATTCGCTTCGCAATAATCCGGAATTTACCAGGGGATTCTTTGAAGGAATATCGCTTTATGACCACACAATTACCACACCTGTCAGTATCATCCATGAGGATCCTGAAGGGATATGGATCGTTATCGATAATGAGATTGGTTATATACAAAAATCCAGGACAGATAGTATTATCATGCAGCCTTTCAGAGGTATTGATATGGGCAAAATAAACTTCATCTACCCTGATGGCAGGAAATTATGCTGGATTGCAGCTGATGATGGAGTAATCAGGTATGAAATGGATCACAAAAAAGATTTCAATCAGGCTTTCAATGTCCTCATCAGAAGTGTTGGTTTACCGGGTGATTCAGTTGCTTTTAACGGCACCTTTTACCAACCCGCCGATGATCCTGTTATTCCACTCAGGATCATAGCGGAGCAAACACCAGCCCAAAGGCCCCGCCTGCCTTTCGCATTGAATGACCTGCGTTTTGATTTTGCTGCACCATTTTTTGATGATGAGCAGAAAAATCTTTTTTCATTCAAACTGGATGGTTACGATGATAAATTCTCAACATGGTCGCGACAAAATTTTGCAAATTATACCAATTTACATGAAGGAGAATACACATTGCTGGTAAAGGTAAAAAATGTGTATGGACGGGAAAGTGAACCGGCTATATTTTCATTTTCTGTTAACCCTCCCTGGTTCCGTACTGTATGGGCATATATCGGGTATATGATCATATTGCTTTTGATTATCTACCTTTCAATACAAATAAGCATCATCAGGTTGAGAAGAAAAAATGAAAGACTTGAGCAGATTGTTCGCGAAAGGACTGCTGAAATCAGGGCAAAAAACATTGAACTGGAAAGGCAGAAAAAAGAGATCACCGACAGTATCCATTATGCTCAGAGAATTCAAAATGCTGTTTTACCTGGTATGGATACAATCAGGGAGAAAATACCGGAATATTTTATTTTTTTAAAACCCAGAGATATCGTGAGCGGTGATTTCTATTGGCTGTCCGATACCAGCAGAAAAATTATTATTGTTGCTGCAGACTGTACCGGCCATGGCGTTCCCGGGGCTTTCATGAGTATGCTTGGAGTCAGTTTCCTGAATAAGATCGTGAATGAGGATAAAATAACCGAAGCCGGCAAAATCTTAAATGACCTGAGAGAGGATGTGATCCGGTCATTACAACAATCCGGGAAGGAAGGTGAACAGAAAGACGGTATGGATATGGGATTATGCGTAATTGATTTCGACCGGATGACAATGGAATTTGCCGGTGCCCATAATCCCCTGTATTTCATCCGTGAAAATGAGTTGAATGAAACAAGGGCCGACAGGATGCCCATAGCCTATCATGAACAGCAAAAAGAATTCACCAGCCATAAGATCCGGCTTAAAAAAGGAGATCGTTTTTATATGTTCTCAGATGGATATGCAGACCAGTTCGGCGGACCGGAAGGGAAAAAATTCAAATATAAAGCCCTGAAGGAATTACTCATGAACATCAAGAATAAGCCTATGAATGAACAAAAAGAAATACTGGAACAGACACTTCAGGATTGGACTGCCGGATCTGACCGGGAAGGCAAACCATTTGAACAGGTTGATGATATTCTGGTTGTTGGCGTCAGGATCTAAAATTTTCAATCATTCCACACAAAAAATATGCGGGTGAAAATTACATTCTTTGGTTTATTTTTATTTGTAAGTCTCAGTTACCATTATGATGTATTCGGGCAACAATCAACCGGTGACCGCCCGAAAGTCGGGATCGTTCTCAGCGGTGGTGCTGCCAAAGGACTGGCACATATTGGTGTATTGAAAGTCATTGAAGAAGTGGGATTACCGGTTGACTTCATTGCCGGAACGAGCATGGGAAGTGTCATTGGAGGCCTTTATGCCATAGGCTATGATGCAGAACACCTGGAACAACTGGCACTGGAACAGGACTGGAATAAGTTGCTTGGAGACAATATTTATCGTCAGGATTTATCCATTGAAGAAAAGAATGAAGAAGATCTCTTTTTCATTTCTTTTCCCTTCGGTGAATCAGGACTCAGTTTGCCTCCCGGACTGATATCAGGACAGAATATCGAAAACACACTCAATAAACTATGTGCTCATGTATATCATATCAGGAACTTCAATAATCTTAATATCCCTTTTCTATGTGTCGCAACAGATATTTTAACCGGAAAAGAAGTAGCGATCAGATCCGGTTATCTGCCACGTGCAATCAGGGCAAGTATCTCCATTCCATCGATTTTTGAACCAACCCGGTTCGATGATTTGCTCCTCGTGGATGGAGGAGTGATTAACAATTTCCCTGTAGATCACATGATCCGGATGGGTGCAGATATTATTATCGGTATTAATGTGGGATATCAAATGCCTGATAGTAACAAGCTGGATGATCTTTTTAAAATTCTCGAACAAACCGTTTTTATCACCTCCTATGAAAAAGACAATAATAATAAGGCACTTTGCGACATTCTCATTTCTCCCGATCTGACCGGCCTGAACCTGTCAAATTTCAGTATGGCGGATACGATCATCAGAAGAGGTGAAAAAGCAGCAAGATCATTGATGCCCGTCCTTCAGGCACTGGCAGATTCATTGAATGAGATGTATTATTTCCAATCAACAAAACCCTCATTCGAACCATTGGATTCTCTATTAGTAAAAGAAATTAATATCCATGGATTAAACAAAGTATCCACAAAACTCCTGACAGGAAAAATTCGTCTTGATGAAGATTCAAAAACAACTCCGGAAGAAATCTTCAATGCCATTAATCATGCTTATTCCAGCCTGTATTTTGAAAAAATAACTTACGAACTTGAAGATATAAATGATGGTTCCCCCGAAAAAGAAGTAAGATTAATCATCAATGTAAGGGAAAGCAAAGGGGGATCAGTACGTGTTGGAATGAATTATAATACAGATTTTAAATCTTCAATAATATTAAACGCAACTTTCCGAAACCTGTTGCTGGATGGTTCAAAATTGTCGGTTAATTTCGGCCTCGGTGAGAATCCACGGTTCCTGGCATCATACTTCAAAAACAACGGATGGAAACCGGGTTTCGGACTGGACCTTGATATTAAAAATTTTGATGTATTCCAGTTTGAAGGAACCAGAAAAGTAGCAACACTGGATTACACCGATTATTCATCACGGTTCTATTTACAATCAATTTTCAGCAACTCCTATTCCCTGGGAACAGGTATGGAATATGAAAGAGTGATACTTAAACCTATTATTAGTGAAACAATTGAAGAAACTCAATCCACAGATTTCTATAATGCTTACGGTTTTATCCAGCTTGACACTTACAATGATATATCCTATCCAACCAGAGGATCCAGGTTTATAACCCTGTATAAACTGGTCAATAATCAATCCATAGCACCCGTACATTTTTTGACATTCCGGTATGACCAGGCAATCGGTTCAGGAAAACGATTGACATTCATCCCCAGCATTTGTGGTGGAATTAGCACTGCAGACTCCTCAGCTTCCATATATCATTTTTACCTTGGCGGACTTAACCAGTTTTACAGGAAAGGGCTGATACCTTTTCCCGGACTTGAATTCATGCAGGTTACAAACCGGAATGTTGCAGGTGCCGGAATAAATATCCAGCATAATCTCTGGAAAAATAATTATGTCACCCTGTGCTTTCGTGCCGCAAGTACTTCCTGGGACTTTTATAAATTATTTGAAAAGAACAGTGGTATTTACGGACTTGGATTAACATTCGGAAATAACAGTATTATCGGACCGATAGAGATCACATTCATGGGATCGAACCTGCACAGGGATTTGTTTACGTACTTTAATATTGGGTATTGGTTCTAAAGATATGGTTCCCGGTTCTCAGTTCTCGGTTGGTTTGAGTTAAGGGTAGTGAGTGTGATATAAATTGAGTGACTTTTAACTGAAGACGTGAAGATCTGCAGACTTATAAGTTTTGGTTCTCCGTTGTCGGTTCCCGGTTGGTATGAGTTCAGGGAATTGAGTATGTTTTGACGTAAGCGATATTTTATTATGGACTTACAGACATATATACTTGAGGATCTTTAAATCCTAAGTTTGAGAAGAAGGCCAAGGAAGTGTGGAGTTATGAAAATATGAAAGTGTGAAAGTTACTGCCGATTGCTAATCGGCAGTATTCATCACTAAGGGTGAACAAGAAGTAAACCCGGTTGTTAACCGGAGCATATTAAAATCACACCCTAACGTCTTTTTAAAAAGAATAAGCAAAGACTTATTATGAACAGAGGCATATTGAAATTACACAGCATAATAACAACAGACCATGAAGATCCTGATAGCCCCCGATAAATTTAAAGGCTCTCTTACCGCCGGTGAGGTGGCTGAAGCTGTTGCAGAAGGTATTCAATTGGTTAATCCTGATCATGAAGTAATCAGGTTTCCCCTTGCTGACGGTGGCGATGGAACTGCATCCATTCTGACAAACCATTTCAGCGGAGCATTTGTGAAAATAGCTGTCCATGATCCTCTTTTCAATATTATTGAAGCTGTTTACGGATATGCCGAGACTATCAAAACAGCATTCATTGAAATGTCAGCCGCATCCGGATTAAGGTTGATCCCGAAAGAAATACAGAATCCCCTCTATACTACTACACTGGGAACCGGGGAAATGATCAGGGATGCAATCAGCAGGGGAGCCCAAAAAATTGTTCTTGGTATTGGCGGAAGTGCTACCAATGATGCAGGTACAGGTATGGCTGCCGCTCTTGGTTATAAGTTTCTTGACCGTAATGGAATGGAACTTAAACCTGTTGGTGAAAATCTTGAATTCATTCACTGTATAGATGATTCAGATCTCTTCTTTGATCTTGCCGGTATCGATGTCCAGGTTGCTTGCGATGTGGATAATCCGCTTTATGGCAAAAATGGAGCAGCTCATGTATATAGCCCCCAGAAAGGAGCAACACTTGTAATGGTAAAAAAGCTGGATAAAGGATTGAGAAATTTTGCATCAATTGTCATGGAAAAGTATGGCATGAATATTTGCCGGATCCCCGGATCAGGAGCAGCAGGCGGACTGGGTGCCGGAGCAGTCATATTCCTGAATGCCCGGCTCGTTTCAGGAATTAAACTGGTTATGGACATCACAAAGTTCGATGATCATCTTAAGACCAGCAACATGGTCATTACAGGTGAAGGAAAAATTGATGATCAATCCTTCCAGGGAAAAGTTATTGATGGTGTGACAAAGCTTGCAAAAAAATATAACATACCGGTGATGGCTGTCTGCGGTGATCTGACAATGAATGATCAGGAATTAAAAAAACATGGAATAAAAGCTGTCCAATCTCTTGTGAATCACTATGGATCGGTTAAAGAAGCGATGAAAAGTGCAAAAGCGGGACTCATTGAGATAACACAAATATTGTTGGGGGAACTTTAGTCATCAAATAAAATCGGGTAAATAATTCATTTATGATGTCACGGCTGAAAGCCCTGATTACCTTGAACAAGCGTGTTCTATAGGAATCATCGCTGATTTAAATGGGGGTGTGTCACAACCTTAGGCTTTCAACCGGGCACATCTTGTATATCCAGATTTGTCAATCCAAGTGTTTTCGCCCATGATACGACTTCCTGGTATTCCTTCCTTGTTATCCGGCGCGATATATCGGGATATTCAAATGCCTTATAGGCAGGCCTGTATTGTGACATAATATTCACATATGTGTCCTTAGGAAGATTCCCAGCTATCCACGACATCACTTCCCCGGATCCGCTGACATCATTGGGCATGACCAGGTGACGGATCATCAGTCCCCTGTACATAATGCCATCAGCTGCAGGTTTTGACACTCCAACCTGACGGTGCATCTCCAGCAGAGCTTGTTTGGCAATTTCCGGATAGTCCTCAGCCCCGGATGAATATTTTGCTGCCATCTTTCCATCCGAATACTTAAAATCAGGAAGATAAATATCTACAATACCGTCAAGCTGTTTTAATATCTCAACACGCTCATATCCATGTGTATTATAAACCAGCGGCAGTCGTAAACCATTGGCAGCAGCAATATCAACAGCAAGTAAAATATGAGGTGAATAATGAGTAGGTGTAACAAAATTGATGTTGTGGCAGCCTATTTTCTGAAGATAAAGCATCATTGCAGCCATCTCCTCAATACTCCTAGGCGCCCCCTGTCCTCCCTGGCTGATCTGCCAGTTAATACAAAAAACGCATCTGAGTGAACAATTTGTGAGAAAAATAGTCCCGGAACCCCCTTTCCCCACAAGCGGTCGTTCTTCCCCAAAATGAGGATGAAATGAAGATATTTCCAATTGATGGTTGGCCTGACAATCACCTTTCTTGCCTAACAATTTATTATCACCACATAATCTTGGACACAGCTTACAATCAAGCAAAATTTCCCATAGTTCCTCCCCTCTTCTTTTCAACTCCCCTGTTTTATGTAATCTCAGATATGAAGGTTCAAAAAAATTACTGGCCCCATGCGTTCCTTTTAAATTTTCCCTTCCCCTCTCTTGTACAATAAACAATTGCTGGTCCATCAAAGATCTTTTCTTTCCGAAAAAGCCGGAGAAAAGAGCATGTACTCCCAGACTTACCATGGTTATCATTGTATAAAAAAGAGATCCAATAAATGTTCTGCGTGTTTGCCAGTTCATCTGAAAAGGATTTAAAGCAAATCTGTTCTGATCCAGTAGACAATCTCTGTATACCTGAATTTGTAAGTTACAATTTATTTTGAACTAAATGGGAGAACATAAAAACATAGAACTGGAAAATATTCACCACGGTTAACAACCGGGTTTACTAACCGATATCAAGAACTAGCATTCAGGAACCATTCACCCCGGTTAACAACCGGGTTTACTAACCGACTCACAACTGGTGGATATGGCTGCCGATTGGCAATCGGCAGAACACATTCAACCCTCAGGGTTGTATTCTTTATTCACATTTCTTCTACCCGGCACTTCGTACCGGGTTATTCATAGTTTGATCCCCTTCAGGGGTCTCAACCCCGCGATCCTGAAACCTTGCAACTATTGTGATAATTGCAACCCTTGCAAGCACTGTGACAACTGCGACCATTGTGACCATTGCGAATTGCGACCTTTCTTTTATTTTTGTAAATTTATTGTCTTTTGAGTCAGAGGTTAAAATAATGATGAAAACCGCCCTATTTTACAAAAAACTCGATCATTCCAGAGTTCAGTGCCTTCTTTGTCCATATAACTGTATCCTCGCAGATGGTAAACTTGGAATATGCGGTGTAAGAAGGAACAGGGGAGGTGTTCTTTATAATGAAACTTACGGGAAGGTATCTTCGCTTCATTTCGATCCGATCGAAAAAAAACCATTATATCATTTTTTTCCCGGCAGTATTATCCTCTCCATTGGCAGTATCGGTTGTAACATGAAATGCAGTTTCTGCCAGAATTATGAAATATCCCAGACAACAATCGATGATTTCAGATGGCTCAAACATTATTCAGTTGATGAAATTGTGGATATTGCCACAGATAAAGCCGGTAATACAGGTATTTCATATACTTACAACGAGCCAATCATCAATTATGAGTATATGCTTGAAATAGCTACCAAAATCAAAGAAAAAAATATATATAATACGATGGTATCAAATGGATACATAAATCCTGAACCTTTAAAAAAGCTGATCCCCGTAATTGATGCCTTTAGTATTGACCTGAAAGCTTTTACAGATGATTTCCTTAAGAAGTACACGAAATCAACATTGCGTCCTGTGCTGGAAACACTTAAAATACTGCATCAAAACGGGAAACATCTTGAAATCACCAACCTTGTGATCCCAACACTGAATGACGATCCCCTGACTTTCGAAAAAATGATTGACTGGATATATAAAGAACTTGGAGAATATACTGTTTTACATCTATCACGTTATTTCCCTCATTATAAAATGAATATCCCAAGTACACCCGAATCTACCCTTAAAAGATTATATAACATTGCTAATGAAAAATTGCATTATGTTTATCTTGGCAATGTAGCAGGATCAGAGGGCCAGAACACATATTGCCCGGCATGCCATCATCTGCTCATCAGCCGGTTTGGATATTATACTTCTAAAACCGGGATTACAGATGATGGGAAATGTAAAAAATGCGGACATGTAATACCAAACATAGTATTGTAATATAACACTTGTTCAATATCCGGAAAGGGAGTGTCACAATTTGGGAAATAATGCCGGATTATCAAGGTAGCATATCGTAACTTACTTGTAATGAATTTTTAAGACTTTTAAAAGTTCTCGATTATCTGCGAGAAGCCTTTTAAATAAACATCAATCAATAAAATAAAAAACTTAAACATAATGAAAACACGTGAAGCTGTTGTTGCCGGGTCGTTTTATCCAGGAACTAAAAAAGAGATAGATAATCTGCTTGACAGGATATATCATGATGAAGAACATCATATCAGGAGTGAACTTGCATCTAAAAATCTGATTGGTGCTGTAGTACCGCATGCCGGTTATATTTTCTCTGCCTATGAAGCTGTGCATGTCTTCGAGATCCTGAAAAGATCACCCGTGCAGTTTGATACTTTTTTCATCATTAATCCAAATCATACAGGATATGGAAAGGATATAGATGTTGATTCAAACGAGCGTTGGGCAACTCCCCTGGGATATGTTGAAACTGATCAGGATTTCATTCAACATCTCGGCCTCCCGTCATCTGATACGGCACAGATCCGGGAACATTCCGGAGAGATCATGCTTCCGTTCCTTCAGAAATGGCTCGATTATCCCTTTAAGATTGTCCCCGTTTGTCTACTCAGACAAAATCCTTTAACTGCAAAAGAGATAGCAGAAAAGATCTTTCATGCCAATAAAGTCCTGAATAAAAAAATCTTCATCATCGCTTCATCCGATTTTTCACATTATGTAAGTCCTGAAACAGGCAAAGAAAAAGATGATATGGTATTGAAAGAAATTGAAAATCTGGATCCGGAACATCTTTATGAAACAGTCATCAAAAACCGGATTTCTGTTTGCGGTTACGGGCCGATCATGACATTGATAGAATATGCAAAACTGACAGCCAAAAAACCTGAAACAACAATCCTTGCCAGAGGTCATTCCGGCAAGACCATGCCTTCCTCGAGTGTGGTGGATTATGTGTCGGTTTTGTTTTATGAATAGAAATGCCTTAAATGAACTTAGTATTTATTAACCTGTCAGGTGGCCCTGCACCTGACAGGTTATAAAACACAATCTTCGACATGACAGGTACAAGTCTACCTGTCATGTCCTTTACAACAGATACTGTTTTAAGCATTATACGGGAAGAATACAAAATAGAATTCGTATTTTAGCATATGATAAGAAGAAAAGACGAAATATAGATTATCCGAATACATGAAAAAAGTTATAAAAAAACGAAGATTAAATGAGTCCTCTGTTAAGGATGATCTCGAATATTGGTTGGGATTAAGTCCTGAAGAACGCATATCGGCTGTTGAATATTTAAGAAAACTTCACCATGGAGATTCAGCCAGATTTCAAAGATCTGTTAGAATTATTCAACGAACATCAGGTTAACTATATGATCGTGGGAGCTTATGCACTCGCGTTTTACGGTGCTCCGCGATATACTGGTGACATGGATATATTTATTAAACCTGATGTTGAAAATGCACAGCTGGTTCAACAAGCCCTGAATGATTTTGGATTTGGTTCATTGGGACTGAAAACATCTGATTTTAGTTCTCCGGACCAGGTTATTCAGCTTGGTGTACCACCCGTACGGATTGATTTAATCACATCACTTACAGGTGTCAGTTGGGAAGAAGCTTATACTGGCCGTGAAAAAGGATGGTATGGTAATATCCCTGTATATTACATTGGCCGAAAACAATTTATACAGAATAAAAGAACAATAGGCAGAAATAAAGACCTTGCTGATCTGGAATTACTGGGTGAAAAACCATGAAAAAATATATCGATCTCAGTCATACCATTGAGAATGGCATGATCACATACCAGGGCTTGCCCGGTCCGGTTATTAAAGATTTCCTCAGCCGGGAAAGTTCCCGTGATCTTTACAGTCCCGGCACCGAATTCCATGTTGCCCTTATTGAAATGGTATCCAATACCGGGACTTATATGGATACACCATTTCACCGGTATGAAGGGGGCAGGGATCTTGCTGACCTGGAACTCTCTAAGCTGGTCGACATTGAAGCCATAACGATAAAGGCAAATAATCTTCCTGATAAAGGTATAGGTGTATCTGTTTTCAAAGGTTATGATCTCAGCGGGAAAGCGGTGCTGGTTTATACGGGATTCGATAAGAACTGGGGAGCGGATAAATATTTTCATGATCATCCCTTCCTGACAAAAGAAGCAGCAGAATATATTGCTGAACAATCCCCGGTCCTTGTTGGGATCGACACCTATAATATCGATGATGTGGCTGATAGATCCCGTCCGGCACATACTATCCTTCTTGGTAAAGATATCCTCATCATAGAACATATGTGTAATATCCGTGAACTACCTGAAAAGGATTACACGTTCACAGCAGTACCCCAAAAAATAAGAGGTGTTGGATCATTTCCGGTACAGGCTTTTGCGACGATCAGCTGTGAGTCGTGAAATGTTTGCGAAGCAAACATTCGCGAGCAGGATGTGTCTGTGGCCTTTCGGGAGCGAACAATCGTGAGTTGTGAGTTGAGCACTGAAAACCAAAATTCAAACCCTATACCCACACTCACAAGGAAAAAGGGAATAAAATTCGAAAATCGAAATCCCGAAATTCGAAACCTGCTTGTCCTTGCAGGTAAACTCGAAAGGTTGAAAATCAAAAAATTAAACTCACTCCCCACACGCACCAGGAACTAAAGAACTCGGTTGGAAACCGGACTTTTCTGCTTCACTCAACGGTAATAGATTGTCTCACAACACTTTAAAATGAATTTTATTAAGTTCGTAGAATAATTGTTGAGTAGGATATTGCGGACTCACCCCCCTTTGATTTCCCTCTCTCTCGCGAGAGAGGGAACAGAGAGTGAGTCATCAGAACAGAGTGTGACTTCGATTTCTGTATAAAAGTTCAGTTGCGATCCCCCCAACAAATTCCTGATTATCAAAATCGTCGATTTAACCGCACAATGTGTTAAATATTAATAATATCAATTGTGAAATAATT
>CAZGOR010000030.1:0-17949 GCA_964527875.1 uncultured Bacteroides sp.
CTCTTCAGGCTGGTATTGTGTTTATAAATCAACAGGGACAAATGTAACGGTTACCGGCCTGACACCTGCCACAAATTACCGTACGATTGTTTATGAATATTTCGGGAATGCAGGTGGTGAATACTATTTTACTTTTTATAATTCCTCAAACCTGACAGATCAGGTCTCGGGTATCGTATTGTCGGATGCAGGCATACATGTGGCAAATTCAGTTATCACAGGAACCACCACGGATATGCAATACAGCCTGAACTCTACTGATGGCACTGACGGTGACTGGTATGATTGTCTGGAGACTTCGACTTCAGTAACATTTTCAGCAGGAGATGTGTATATAAGGCAAAAAAGTATTACGAGCAATTACAGGCTGGTGGCAACCATACCTTCAGCACCTGATGCTCCTGCATTTACGATTGATTATCAGAACGAAAAGACCAATGAACAAATACCCAATACGATTGAGTACAATAATGATAATAACTTCAGCACGGCAAACACAGATGGAGCCGGAAGTAAGATCACCCTCACACCCGGTACGGATCTTTATTTCAGGGTAAAACCCACTTCCACAACCCTCCCCGGAGCTGTCCAGCAGCTTATTGTGCCGGAAAGGCCGGTCCTGTCAGCATATACAATTGATTATGTGAATGAACAGACTGTTGAAAGCGTTGAAGCAGCAGTAGAATATTCAATACAGCCGGATATGACGGGATCTGTCACCGGGAGCAATGAACCGGTTGTCCTTACTCCCGGAACAGATATATATTTGCGGAAGAAAGCAACAGCATCAGGATTTGTCAGCGAGATATATCACCTTGTGGTTCCTGCTCGTCCGACTGCAGTAACAAACTACACCATTGACTATCTTAATGAAACGACAAATGAGAATGTCATTTCAGACCATGAATATGCTACCTCGTCCTCAATGACAGGAGCAACTGGGGGAAGCAATATGCAGGTAGCGTTAGAACCCGGTGTGGATTTATATTTCAGGGGAAAAGCAACAGAAAGTACTTTTGCCAGTGAAACACAACATCTTGTCGTACCCGACCGGCCGGCAGAGCCAACATTTACTGTTAATTTCCAGGATGAGACAACAACTGAAAATGTTACCACAGATATCGAGTATTCAGAGAATCCTGATATGACGGCAGTATCTTCCGGTGTAAACCTGGTTATCCCGGTAACACCGGGAGTGGATTTATATTTCCGGGTAACAGGAAAGGCGGAAAATTTCAGCGGATATATCCAACATCTCAATGTTCCGGAGAGGCCTGATCCCCCGGTCATTTCTATATCAGACAGAAACGGTCCGCTGGCAGTATTTAAAAAATCCGCTGATGGTACCGGGGACAATGTAACGGTGACCGACCAGGTTGAATATTCAGAAGACGGTGGCATAAACTGGGATCAGATCACGGAATTTACAGAGGTGGATGCGACAGGTTTGAAGATCATCATTGCCAGAAAAATGGCCAAAGTCAATGCATTTGCTTCCATTCCGACAACCAATCTTGACTATCAGAAACCTGTTGCAACTATTGTAACTGTTGAGGCCTGTAACGGTCCTGCAGATCTTGTTCATGTCCAGAGTAATACGGATAATGGTCACCTGTTTGTTGTTCATGAAGATGAAACAATTACCAACCTTGCCAGCCTCAATTCAGCGGTTGGATCAGGTAAGGCAGCAAAAACAGAAGTCAACGCAGCAAACACAAATATCGGTATCAATACAGATGGAATCCTGCCGGGAACATATTATGCTTATGCGGTAAACCTGGTGGCAGAATTGTCTGATCAGAGTGACGATTCTGTCATCATCCACCCGATACCGGAGATAGAACTTGGGGAAGATGTTGTTGAGTGTGAAGGGATCGATGTTATTCTTGATGCAGGATCAGGCTATGATTCCTATTCCTGGACACCCGGGGGTGCAACAACCCGGACAATTGAAGTTTCAGAACAGGGGGAATATTCTGTCATGGTATCGGATGCAAATGGCTGTATCAATGCTGATACAATAAGCCTCATCTTCAGCCAGCCTTACCAGGAAGAAAAAATATGCCTGATCACCATTAACCTGCTGACAGGAAAAAACACGATCATATGGGAAAAGACTCCGGATAAGGGAATTGTCTTCTACCGTATATATCGTCAGACCGGAGTTCTGGGGGTTTATGAACCGATCGGTACTGTTCCATATGAGAACCTAAGTATATTCACTGATACGGTTGCAGATCCTGAGAAGAGGCAATGGGTGTATAAGTTAACCGTTATCGACACCTGTGGAAATGAATCCGATATACTCGCATCACCGTTTCACAAACCACTTTTTCTTCAGTATGTTTCAGCTGATGATGGGGTGAACCTGGAATGGGAAAAATATGAGATCCAGGGAAGTGAGATGGAATTTGTCACCTATAAGATTTACAGGGGAACAGATTCCACTGTCCTGCAGTACCTTGATGAAGTCTCAGGAGATCTCAGGGTATATAAAGACAATGATCCTGAGGCCCTGGAACGCAAGTATTACTATCGTGTGGCAGGTGTAAAAGCAGAAGCGTGCTTCCCAACTTCAGGCAAGAAAACTTTGATGGCGGAATATGGTGAATCCTTTTCAAATCTCGAAGATAACAGGATCATAACCTCAACTTCTGAAGTCAACAGGATCAGTAACCTGATCATTTTCCCCAATCCCTTTAATGAATATACTACCGTGAGGTTTGACAATCCCGGACATGACCAGTACAAACTTACCCTAAGAGATGTTACCGGAAAGATCAGGTTGATCAGAGAGAATATTACTGGTGAAGAGGTTATTCTGTATAAAGGCCAGTTGAATCCGGGCTGTTATCATATAGAAGTTGCGGGAAAGAAGATCTTCAGAGGTATGGTTGTGATCGAATAGAAAATAAATAAGGGTGCAAGGTGCCCGCCTTCACTTCGTTACGGCGGGTAAAACAGGTTACAAGGTTGTGTGGGAGTGTGAAAGTGCGAGAGTTCTGCCGGTTGTCAACCGGCAGTAACACTCAACAGATGAATAGGTAAGTAAACCCGGTTGTTAACCGGGGTAGATGGCTACAGGTTACAAGTTACAGGGTACTGTATAGAATTTAACAGAACATGAAAATGAAAATTCAACAACGCTTTTTACTGGTTATTTTTTTTGTGGAATTAATGATAACACATTTCCTGAATGCACAGGAAATACCGTCGTACTGGACCGGTGATACGGGGATCAGGTTGATCAGGGAAGAAACGGATGTCCAGGATGGTTCATCCAGCCTCATCGTGGAAGTCAACTCAGCTGATGAAGCGCAGTGCGATATAAGAAGTAAGGAAATACCGGTCACATCGGGAGAAACCTATCATCTTACATTTTATTACAATACAAGTGCTCATGTGCGTGTTCAGGCAGTGTTGGAATGGAATGGGGCAGTCACGACCTGGGCTTCAGAATACGGGGGCGATGGTGTCGATGATCCGGATTATACACTTTACTCAACAAGCGGTACTGTCCCGGCCGGTGCTGCAGGTGTGAAAGTAGGAATCAGGTTCTATGACCAGTCCGGATTCATAACCGGAGAGTTGCAATACATTGATAATGTGATCTTTGAATCTCCTTCAGACAATATTACAGACTTGAGAAACAGCAGCTTCGAACAGTGGCAGATCAGGAACTGGAAAGAGATCATAACAAAACTTGCATCTGATGGTAGTTATGGGAATTCATATGGTTATTCGGTTTCTATTTCCGGTGATTATGCAGTTGTTGGAGCATATGATGGGGTGTATATATTATACAAATTTCAGGATGGAGATGATAACTGGGGTGAGATCAAAAAAATTTCTATGATTGGCCTTTCAGTTTCAATATCAGGTGATTATCTTGTTGCTGGTAATGCATTAGAAAACAACAGCACAGGCGCAGCGTATATCTATAGCAGGAACCAGGGTGGTGCCAATAACTGGGGACTTGTGACAAATATTTTTGCAAGTGATTCTTCTGAAATGTCCTGGTTTGGATATTCTGTATGCATTGATGGGAACACACTGGTTGTGGGTGCTCCGCTGGAACCTCATGATGCTAACGGTAGTGATTCTATCAACTCTGCTGGTGCAGCATACATTTATGATAAGGATCAGGGGGGTACCGGCAACTGGGGAGAGGTAAAAAAGATAGTTGCATCTGACCGCGCAGAAGAGAACGGTTTTGGAATATCAGTTTCCATATCAGGTGATTACATCGTTTCCGGGGCAACGGGAAATATAACAGATGTATCCGGTGAAAATCCTAAAACAGGTGCCGGAGCAGCATACATTTTTTACCGCAACCAGGGTTCTGCAAATAACTGGGGACAGGTAAAAAAGATTGTACCATCCGACCGCCAGGAAAAAGATTATTTTGGACAGGCTGTATCTATCAGGGGAAGTTATACTGTTATTGGAGCACCCGGGCAGGATTATAATACTACAGGAGGTGCATATCTTTCAGATGCCGGAGCTGTATATGTTTTTCAGCAAAATTCCGGAGGACCTGAAAATTGGGGCCAGGTAAGTAAAATAATCGCAAGCGACAGAGCCGAAGATGATGAATTCGGGTCGTCCGTTTCGGTTTATAATAATTATTTATTGGCCGGAGCACCATATAATGCTACGGACGAGTCGGGTGGTAATACCATCAACAGGTCAGGTGCAGCTTATATGTTTTATAAAGATCATGGAGGCCTGAATACCTGGAAGGAATTAAATAAACTGGTAGCAGGGAACAGGGGAGAAAAAAATTACTTTGGGACATCAGTGGGTTTATACGGGAATTATGCAATTAGTGGGGCACGGGGATACGGCGACATGTTTGATGGTGCTGAAGGCCAGGCATATATCATGAAAGTTTTTATACAATCCGGGACATTGTTATTTTCTGAAGTGGGTACAGACAGGTTTACCGTTGAATGGTCACCGGGTGATGGTGATGCCCGTGTTGTTTTTATCAGGGAGGGAAGCGGAGAGCTGGTTTTTCCTGAAAATAATATTACTTACAGTGCCAGTACTATCTTTGGATCTGGTTCCCAGATCGGGTCCTCAGGAT
Organism: uncultured Bacteroides sp.; assembly: GCA_964527875.1. Lineage (GTDB taxonomy): Bacteria > Bacteroidota > Bacteroidia > Bacteroidales > SM23-62 > LJUQ01. The sequence continues at coordinate 5,090 of CAZGOR010000030.1, forward strand.
GGTATTGTGTCTATAATAGTAACGGTACAGGCGTTACAGTGACCGGGTTTCAATCCAGCACAGAATACACCATTATGGTCTATGATTATACCGGAAGTGCCGGTAGTGAATTTTATATTCCGTTTACATATTCAGGTAATCCGGAAAACCAATATACAGGATCGGTACTATCCGGTGTCACGCTGCATGTTGGAAATGGTGTTCTTATTGGCACAACTACCGAAATGCAATACAGCCTTAATTCAACAAACGGAATCGATGGTGATTGGGCAGATTGTACCGGGGGAACAACATCTGTGGTTTTTGATGATGGAGCCGTTTATGTCAGGGAAAAAGCGGTCCCATCCAATTTTAACCTCGTTGCAACCATTCCGGCAGCACCTGAAACACCGGCTTATACAATTGATTATGCAAATGAAAGCACTGCTCAATCGGTTCCGGGTACTGTAGAATATAATGAAGATAATGATTTCAGCACCACAAATATTAATGGTGAAGGCATGGTTGTTCAGTTAACACCCGGCACTGATCTTTATTTCAGGGTGAAGCCGACAGCCAGTACCCTGCCAAGTGATGTCCAGCACCTGGTCGTCCCGGAAAGACCCCAAATAACAGGTTATACAATTAATTATCCGGATGAAACGACAGTTGAAAACATTGGTACACAAATAGAATATTCAACCCAGTCCGACATGACAGGTGCCCAGAGTGGAAATGACCAACCGGTAGCATTGATTCCCGGAACTGATTTTTATTTCAGGGTCAAATCCACTGTATCAAGCTTCAGGAGTGAGATTTATCACCTGGATGTGCCCTCCCGGCCACCTTCAACTACAACATACACAATTAATTACATGGATGAGATAACGAATGAGAATGTGAGCTCAACAGATGAATATTCGACAAACCAGGATATCACCGGTGCAATAACAGGAGCTGATCAGCCGGTTAATTTAATACCTGCTACAGATATGTATTTCAGGGGAAAAGCGACAGCAGTTAGTTTCGCCAGTGAAACCCAGCACCTAGTGGTTCCGGATCGGCCCTCAAAAACAACATATGGAATAGATTTTATGAATGAAACAACCAAAGAAAACGTTGATACAGAAGATGAGTATTCGAATCAACCGGATATGACCGGAGCACAAACCGGAGAGAATCTTATGCTTGAACTTATCCCGGGTACAACCTTATATATCCGTAAAAAAGCATCTGATGCGAATTTCTCAGGTAATATCCAGGAGCTGATTGTGCCCACCAGACCGGCAGCACCCGTTGTATCCCTCTCAGATAAAAACTCTCAGTTTGCAGTATTTAAAAAATCATCTGACGGTACCGGGGATAATGTCGGACTGGTCGATAAATATGAATTTTCAACTGATGGCGGAATTAATTATACCCAGATCACAGATTATACCATGGTTGATGCAACCGGGAATAAAGTCATCCTGGTTCGGAAAATGGCAACAACTTTTGTTTTTGCCTCAGAATCTACAGGTAATCTGGACTATGAAAAACCTGTCGCGACTGTTACCAACGTCACCGGATGTAATGGACCTGATAATACCATTACAGTTCAAAGCACCATTGATAATGGAAAGGTCTACATTGTCCTTGATGGTGAACCACAATCTGATGTTCAGGAATTAAATACAGCAGTTGATTCCGGGAAAGGAGCGGTTGTCGATATCACCTCTGCAAATTCAGATGTCATGATGTCGACATCCAATATCCAGCCTGGTAACTATTATGCCTATGCAACAAATAGTAAGGACAGTTTGTCGGATAGAAGTGAAAGTTCGGTTACTATCTATCATATCCCTGAAATTGATCTCGGGGAGGACATATTAGAATGTGATAACACTGAAATAATGTTGGATGCGGGTGCGGGATATGATAGCTATTTATGGTCTCCCGGTGGAGCAACTACTCAAAGCATCATGGTATCAGAGCAGGGAGAATATGTTGTGAAAGTTACTGATATTCAAGGATGTACGAATTCAGACAGTATCAATATATTTTATGCAAAGCCCTTCCAGGAGAAGATCTGTTTAATCACAATTGACCTGTTGTCGGGAAAAAATCTTATCATCTGGGAAAAAACTCCTGATAAGGGCACAGTGGCTTATCGGATTCACCGCCAAACGCAGGTTACCAATGTATATGAACAGATTGGGACTATGCCATATGAAGCCTTGAGCATATTTAAAGATACGGTTGCTGATCCTGAAAAACGACAGTGGGTGTATAAGATTACCACAGTTGATACCTGTGGCAATGTATCGGATATAGAAACTGCTGGATTTCATAAACCATTGTTTCTGCAATATGTTTCAACAGATGAGGGGGTAAATCTTGAGTGGGAAAAATATGAGGTGGAAGGGAGTGAAATCGAATTTATCACTTATGAGATTTACCGTGGAACTGATTCAACGGACCTTCAATATATTGATGGAGTTTCGGCAGATCTGAGGGTATATAAAGATACAGATGCAGATGTTCTGAATCGTAAATATTATTACAGGGTGGCAGGCGTGAAAGCGGAAGCCTGTTATCCGTCAATAGGAAAGAAAGCCCTCACTGATGATTATGCACGTTCCATGTCGAATCTTGAAGACAATAAATTTGTTTCAGGACTACCGGAAACCGGTCACTCAACAAACATGATCATCTATCCGAATCCGGCAAAAGAAAGCACCACCATCAAATTTGATTATAAGGGAAATTTAAATTATCATTTGATCCTGAGAGATATAACCGGAAAAACTTTGCTGGTTAAGGAAAATATCCTCAATGGTGAGATTGAACTTAAACGCAATAATCTTAAAGCAGGTTATTATTTTATTGAATTAAGAGGTGAAAAAATATTCCGTGGGGCAGTGATTTTTGAATAAGGAAATGATGTCCTTCAGGTAAGATTGATTCATTTCTGGTGTACGGATTACATGGGAATTATTTGCCGGTTTGTTTAAGTTCGCTTATGACACCGGCCGGATCATCTGCAGAAAATACAGTATTCCCCACCACAAACACGTCCACCCCGGCATCGATCAGTTGCCGGATATTGGACAGATCGATCCCGCCATCAATCTGGATCAAAGCTTTTGAACCTGTTTCGTTGATTAGCTCTTTCAATGCCCTGATCTTTTTATAGCTGAAATCAATAAAGGTCTGTGCACCGAACCCGGGATTTACGGTCATGTTTAAAACCAGGTCAAGATCGGGCAGAATGGTTTCAAGAAGATGTACAGGAGTATGCGGATTGATTGCCACCCCGGCATCCATGCCCAGGGATTTGATCTGTTGTATGGTCCGGTGAAGGTGGGTGCAGGCTTCATAATGAACAGTCAGTTTATCAACTCCTGCATTTTTAAATTCTTCCACATAGCGGTCCGGCTCAACGATCATGAGATGGGCATCCATCGGTTTTCTGGCAATGCTTTTTATCTGCCTGATAATATGAAATCCGAAAGTAATATTGGGAACATACATGCCATCCATGATATCGAGATGAATCCAGTCGGCTTCACTTTCATTAACCATTTCCACCTCTTTCCGGAGATCAAGAAAATTAGCTGTTAATATGGATGGGGCGATCAGGTGTGACATTTTTGGTTGATTTAAGTTATCACAAAAATACTCTTTTGTTTTACATTTTTCAATTGTCAGTAAATCCGATTGTTAATCATGACATATAGTTCTTGGTTCTCAGTTCCCGGTTTTCGGGATTGGTATAGATTTAGGGTTAGTGGTGTGATATTTTTGGTTCCCGGTTTTGTAATACTCGAAGCAGAAACAACATAGAAGCGGAGCGAGGAGGGATCTCCCTGTTACCGGGATCAGCCGAGGTAGGTTTTTAATATCTTGCTGCGGGTAGTATGTTTGAGTCGCCTGATTGCTTTCTCCTTGATTTGCCGTACTCTTTCCCTGGTAAGATTGAACTGTTCACCAATTTCTTCGAGTGTATGCGGATGTTTGCCGTTCAGTCCGAAATAGAGTTTAACGATACTTGCCTCACGGTGAGTCAGCGTGGATAAAGCTCTCTCGATTTCCTTACGCAGAGATTCGATTAGCAATCCTTTATCAGGGCTCGGTGTATCCTTGCTGAGCATGACGTCATACATTGTTCCTTCTTCACCGTCGGCAAGAGGAGCATCCATGGAAAAATGCCTGCCTGAACTGCGGATTGCATCCTTCACGTCTTCGGGAGCGAGTTCCAAAGCCTGCGAAATTTCAATAATGGAAGGCTCCCGTTCATGTTTTTGTTCAAGTTCGGCAAATGTTTTGTTTATTTTATTGATCGAACCGATCTTGTTTAAAGGCAGTCTCACAATCCTTGCCTGCTCAGCCAGTGCTTGCAGAATGGATTGCCTGATCCACCAGACAGCATAAGAGATAAATTTGAATCCCCTGGTTTCATCAAACCGCTGGGCCGCCTTGATCAATCCAAGATTTCCTTCATTGATCAGATCAGGAAGGCTAAGTCCCTGGTTCTGATATTGTTTCGAGACAGAAACCACAAATCTCAGGTTTGCCTTTACAAGTTTTTCGAGTGCAAAATGATCTCCTCCTTTGATTCGTCTTGCCAGCTCAACCTCTTCTTCAGCAGAAATGAGATCCACTTTGCCGATTTCATGCAGGTATTTGTCAAGAGAAGGTGTTTCCCTGTTTGTGACCTGTTTGATGATTTTAAGCTGTCTCATGTTGAAGAAAATTAATGGACACTTATACGTAAAAAAACAGGGTTGGTTACACAAGATAACCGAATTTAATTAAAAAAAATTAAAAAGTGTCTATAAGCAACATTTATGTGAATAAAATGAATTAAGTTGAATAAATTATGAATAATTTTTAATGTTTTTTTTGGTAATTCTTATGAAATGGTTATACTTGCATTGAATTTCCATAAATACCTGTTGAATAGCTGATTTTTCCCGGCCTCAACTTTTAAATTTCATTACCCGTTTTTAGGATTTTTACCTTAATTCATTATTGATAAATTCCTTATTATTCAATTTATATGTACGATATTCTTGAGCTGAACAAAAAGCTATTACCTGAACTCAGGGAAATCGCTAAAGGTCTGAAGATCAAGCGTGTAGAATCCTTACGCAAACAGGATCTGATCTATAAGATACTTGATGAACAGGCCATTAATGCTGCTGAAGCAAGATCCAAATCAAAACAAACAGGATCAGGTACTTCTGATACCCAGCGTAAACATGAGACCAGGACACCGCGGAAACGTGGAAGGAAACCTGCGTCACAAGCCAGATCGGGAGATAATGTGTCTGCCGGATCAAGGGACGAACAACGTGTTAGATCCGGGGGGTCAGAAAAAGTTAATACCGAAGAAAGCCCGGTCCTCGATTTGGGTCAGGAAGAAGAAGTAACCAATTATGTTGATAAGCGGAATTCGGGAGACAATGGTTTTGAAACAGTTGAAAAACCCCCGGTTGTTGAGAAAGAAGTTCCCGAATACCACCGGAGAACAGACCGCAGGCAGGTTGATAAAGCACTTGAATTTGAAGGGATTATAACAGCTTCAGGTGTTCTTGAAATTATGCCTGATGGATATGGCTTTCTCAGATCTTCAGATTATAATTACCTGAATTCACCTGATGATATTTATGTGTCGCAGTCCCAGATCAAATTGTTTGGATTGAAAACCGGCGATACTGTCATGGGTACTATCCGGCCACCCAAAGAGGGTGAGAAATATTTTCCATTGATCAAAGTTGAGGAGATCAATGGCAGAAACCCGCAGTTTATCCGCGACAGGATACCATTTGATTATCTGACACCACTTTTTCCGGATAAAAAGTTCACACTTATTAGAAAAGACGAAAGAAGTAGTATTTCTTGTCGTGTTGTGGATATGTTTTCTCCTATCGGAAAAGGTCAACGCGGACTTATTGTTGCACAGCCCAAGACCGGTAAAACCGTTCTTTTGCAGGAAATTGCCAATGCCATTGCAGCAAGCCACCCCGAAGCATACCTCATTATTTTACTCGTTGATGAAAGACCTGAAGAGGTAACCGATATGGAGCGTAATGTAAATGCAGAAGTCATATCATCAACTTTTGATGAACCTGCCGAAAGACATGTCAGGGTTGCCAATATTGTTTTGGAAAAGGCCAAAAGACTGGTTGAATGCGGACATGACGTTGTTATTCTGCTTGACTCAATCACCCGTCTGGCTCGGGCTTTCAATACCATAGCACCTGCATCCGGCAAAGTCCTTTCGGGTGGCGTGGATTCCAATGCCCTGCAGAAACCAAAACGGTTTTTCGGGGCAGCAAGAAATATCGAGAATGGTGGATCCCTCACAATCCTGGCAACGGCTCTTACTGAAACAGGTTCAAAAATGGATGATGTCATCTTCGAAGAGTTTAAGGGTACAGGTAATATGGAACTTCAACTTGACCGTAAACTTTCAAACAAACGGGTATACCCCTCTGTTGACCTCAATGCCAGCAGTACCAGAAGGGAAGAACTGTTGCTTGATAAAGAAATGCTTAACAAGATATGGATCCTCAGAAATTACCTTTCTGATATGAATTCAATTGAAGCCATGGAATTTTTGATTGACAGAATGGCTAAAACTAAATCAAATGAAGAATTCCTGATTTCCATGAATGCGGAATAATTCCGGATCTTTTTTACAAAAAATAGGGATTGCATCAAACACGAATCCCTATTTTTTTTTCCTACCTTGTATCTTTATTTTTATTCAAACTGAATTATTTAAAAACTAATAAAACTCATATTATTTCTATATCAATTATGCTAATTTTGCAATGCTTTTAAGCGATAATGGTAAAGTATTGTAAATTAACGTGTTGTGCAATATTTTCGATTCTGCTGGATCAGTGATAACGTGAAACGATCCTGTAAAAAATTATAGTTTAATTACATAATCAAAATAAAATGGCTGAAAAAAAGAATTTTATTACATGCGATGGTAATCAGGCTGCATCACATGTTGCATATATATTTAGTGAGGTTGCAGCAATTTATCCAATTACTCCATCTTCGAATATGGCAGAGTTTGTTGATGAATGGGCCGCATTTGGAAGGAAAAATATTTTTGGAGAAACGGTTCAGGTGGTGGAGATGCAATCTGAAGGTGGAGCGTCAGGTGCTGTTCATGGTTCATTACAGGCAGGAGCCCTGACAACAACCTTTACTGCTTCACAGGGTTTGTTACTCATGATCCCTAATATGTACAAGATATCCGGTGAATTACTACCTGCTGTTTTTCATGTTTCCGCACGCAGCCTGGCAGTTCAGGCTCTTTCGATATTCGGAGACCATAGTGATGTCATGAGTACCCGGCATACAGGCTTTGCCATATTGGCCACAGGAGGTGTACAGGAGATCATGGATATCGGTCCTGTGGCTCATCTTGTAGCCATCAAATCCAGGATACCTTTTTTGCATTTCTTTGATGGTTTCAGAACATCCCACGAGGTACAGAAAGTGGAGGCTCCAACCAATGAACAGATGTCCAAACTGATAGACTACAAAGCTCTCCAGGAATTCAGGAATCGTGCCCTGAATCCGGAACATCCTGTAACCAGGGGTACTGCCCAGAATCCTGATATTTATTTCCAGGCCAGGGAAGCAATCAACCGTTTCTATGAACCTGTACCTGATATTGTGGATGAATATATGCAGGAAATCACGAAAATAACAGGCCGGGAATACCATCCTTTTACCTATTATGGGGCACCTGATGCGGAAAACATTATTGTTGCAATGGGTTCTGTCACGGAAACCATCAGGGAAACCATTGATTTTCTCGGAAAACAGGGCAGAAAGGTTGGTTTGATAACGGTTCATCTGTACAGACCTTTCAGTGCCAAATATTTCTTTAAAGTATTACCATCTTCTGTAAAAAGAATAGCTGTTCTGGACCGCACAAAAGAACCGGGGGCAAATGGAGAACCCCTCTATCTGGATGTGCGTGATCTGTTTTATGCCAGTGACAGGGAGCCACTCATCGTTGGTGGCCGGTACGGTCTGAGCTCAAAAGATACTACACCCGCCATGATCATATCTGTTTATGACAACATAGATCAGTCTGAACCAAAGAACAGATTTACTGTCGGAATCATCGATGATGTAACTTATACTTCACTGCCAATGCTTCCGGAAGTCAGTGCCGTGCCCAAGGGCACATATGAAGCCAAGTTTTATGGTATAGGAGGTGATGGTACTGTCGGAGCAAATAAAAACAGCATCAAGATCATTGGTGAATCGACAGATAAATACTGCCAGGCATACTTTGCCTATGATTCCAGAAAATCAGGTGGCATAACAATCTCACATCTGAGGTTTGGTGATTCACCGGTCAGATCAACATATTATGTCGGTACTCCGGATTTTGTAGCATGTCATGTGCCAGCTTACATTGAGAAATATGATATGCTGAAAGGTTTGAAGAAAGGCGGTACATTTCTGCTCAACACGATATGGGATGCCGAAGAAACCAGGAAAAAACTGCCTGATTATATGAAGAAATACCTTGCCGACAATGATATTAAAGTCTATATTATTAACGCTACCCGTATAGCTGAAGAACTTGGGCTAGGTACCCGCACAAATACGATCATGCAATCTGCATTCTTTAAAATCTCACAGGTTATTCCTTATGATCAGGCTGTGGATGAAATGCGTAAATTCATCGAGAAACTTTATGGGCGCAAGGGAGAAGATGTTGTTAAGATGAACTTTGATGCAGTTGAACGTGGGGGTAAGATTGAACAAGTCGATGTCTCCAAAGAATGGAGCAACATAAAGGTTGAAAAAGAACCCGTTGATGAATTAGTTCCTGAATTTGTCAGGGATGTTGCTATGCCGATAAACAGCCTGAAAGGCGATGACCTTCCGGTGAGTGCTTTCCTGGGCAGGGAGGATGGGACATTCCCTCCGGGAACAACAGCCTGGGAGAAACGCGGAGTTGCTGTGAATGTTCCCGAATGGCAACCTGATTTATGTATTCAGTGTAACCTGTGTGCATATGTTTGTCCGCATTCCTGCATACGCCCGTTCATGTTGGATGAAAAAGAAATGAAAAATAAACCGGAAGGAATGGAGACACTTGAGATCAAAAGCAAAGGCCTGGAAAAATTTCGGTACAGGCTGCAGGTCAGTGTCCTTGATTGTACGGGTTGTGGAGTATGTGTCGATATTTGTCCGACGAAAGAAAAATCTCTGATCATGAAGCACCTTGGCACTCAGATGAAAGAAGAGGAAAACTGGGAATATATCAGCAAAAATGTAACATATAAAGACAATGTTGTGGATAAGTATAAATCAGTCAAAAACAGTCAGTTCGCACAACCTTTATTTGAATATTCAGGTGCCTGTCCCGGTTGCGGGGAAACACCCTATGTTAAGTTGTTAACCCAGTTGTATGGCGACAGGATGATGATCGCAAATGCTACCGGTTGTAGCTCAATATGGGGTGGATCAGCTCCATCAACACCCTATACCACGAATGCAGACGGAAAAGGTCCGGCCTGGGCAAATTCATTGTTCGAAGATAATGCAGAGTATGGCTTTGGGATGTTGCTTGGTGTTTCCAGGTTGAGGAAAAGAATTGTTGAGAAAATGAAACAGGCCATCCAGGAAAGTGTTAGCGATAAGACAAAAGAAGCATTCCAGGAATGGATTGATAATATGAATGATGGAGAAAAATCAAAAACAGCATCAGCAAAAGTGGTTGAAGCATGCAAAAATGAGAAACATCCGCTGGCTAAAGATATTCTTCAACTGGAACAATATCTTGTTAAAAAATCTATTTGGTCTATTGGCGGCGACGGATGGGCATATGATATCGGCTATGGCGGACTCGACCATGTTGTTGCTTCCGGTGAGGATATCAACCTGCTGGTACTTGATACAGAAGTTTATTCCAATACCGGCGGACAATCATCCAAGGCAACACCTATCGGCGCAGTAGCTAAATTTGCTGCATCCGGTAAAAAGATCAGAAAGAAAGATTTGGGAATGATGGCTATGACATATGGTTATGTTTATGTGGCACAGGTCGCAATGGGAGCAAGCCACTCCCAGTTATTCAGGGCAGTTCGTGAAGCCGAGGAATATCCGGGACCTTCTCTCATCATCGCATATTCAACTTGCATTAACCATGGATTAAGGGCTGGCATGGATAAATCGCAGGAACAGATGAAGAAAGCAGTGGAATGCGGATTCTGGCATTTGTACCGGTTTAATCCATTACTTGAAAAGGAAGCCAAAAATCCCTTTATCCTCGATTCAAAAGAACCGGACTGGAGTAAATTCCAGGATTTTCTGCTATCCGAGGTTAGATATGCCTCCCTGAAAAAATCTTTCCCTGAAGAAGCAAATAAATTATTCAAGGCAGCTGAAGAAAATGCAAAATGGAGATATTTGAGCTATAAAAGAATGGCTTCATTGGACTATTCAATGGTTGAATAATGATTAAATATTGGTTAAAAATAACCCTGCACAAAAACGGGGTTATTTTTTTATAAATATTTTATAATTTTGTTATCTTAAATAAGTTTAAATAAAAAGTAGTGGGCAGGATCATGGCACTGGACTATGGCAGTAAAAGAGTGGGTGTCGCTGTTACCGATCCACTCAGAATCATTGCAAATGGTCTTGAAACAGTTGAAACAAAAAAAATAAGGGAATTTATTTCAGGTTATCTTGAGAAAGAACAAGTTGACTGTCTGATTGTCGGATACCCGAAACAAATGAATTACCAGCTTTCTGAAGCTGAGAAATATATCAGTCCGTTTCTGAAGTGGTTTGAAGAAAAATATCCCGGCATAGTTGTTGAACGTGTTGATGAAAGATATACATCAAAAATAGCTGAAAGAACAATGATTGAAGGAGGTGTTAAAAAGATGGCAAGAAGGGATAAATCCCTGGTGGATAAGATCAGCGCAACCATTATCCTTCAGTCATACCTTGATAGGAAGAAATGATTGACTCAGGGTACATGTTACAGGTTACAGGTTACAAGTTACAGGTTATTAAATATCAATGCAATTATAAATATTAATAAAGAATAATGGCCGAAATCAAGAATAATTTCAATAATGCTTTGAATAATAACATATTAACTTGCACCTTGCACCTTGTAACTAACAACTTAAGTTAATCATAATAATATCTTAGCCATAAACACACTGGGAGTTATTTGAACTTTTAATGTATTTTAATTATGACTTATCCGATATATGTTTACGGAATGCCTGTGTTGAGAAAAAGGGCTGCAGATATTGATAAAGATGATAACAAGCTTAATCAGCTGGTTGAGGATATGTATGAGACACTTTACCATGCTGATGGTGTCGGTCTTGCAGCTCCACAGATTGGTAAGTCCGTCAGGTTAATAGTCGTCGACGGTACGACTATTGAAAATGGGGATGATCTGGATCTGAAAGATTTTAAGAAGGCATTTATCAACGCCTATATCATTGAAGAAGAAGGTGATGAATGGGATTTTAATGAAGGCTGCCTGAGCCTGCCGAATATCAGGGAGGATGTCAGACGGAAATCCAGGATCAGGTTGCAGTATTATGATCAGGATTTTAATTTTCATGATGAATATCTTGATGGGATCCGGGCCAGGATCCTCCAGCATGAAGTTGATCACCTGAATGGAGTTCTTTTTACCGACAGGTTACAACCTTTGAAAAAAAGGCTATTGAATGGAAAACTGAGAGATATTTCAAAAGGGATAGCAGAAGTGGATTATGAAATCATATTTCCAAAGAAATAATATCCCACAGGATCATACCTGATTATTCCATCGTTGGACATGGTATACAGAAGTCCGGGGAATCGTTAATCTCTTTTTTAAGATTTAGTCTTCAGCCTGACAAGCTTTCTATAATAATCCCTTCTTTTTAAAGATATCTTCCGACTTTAAAAGAAGATCCACGTACTGTGCCCTCTTATAAACAAGAGGATCATTGATATTCTTCTCCGCAAGTTTCCCCCTGAAATCATTGATTGAATTATAGTTTTTGGATTTCATCCAGGCTTCTATATCAGAAATCATTTTACTGATATGTTCAATTCTATTTTTATATAAGGTGCCTACTACCTGCACACAATCTGCTCCTGCAAGCAACATTTTAATGACATCTGTTCCGTTATAAATACCGGTGTTACTGCAGATTTGTGCTTTTATCTTCCCGTACAACAGTCCGGCAAACCTCAGGGGAAGTTTGTTGTCTTCCTCAGAACTAAGAGGGAAATGCACGATATGTTTTTCCTTTTCCAGGTCTATCTCAGGTTGAAATAGTCTGTTAAAGAGTACAAAAGCATCAACACCCGTTTTATCCATACGGTTTATCAGGTTTAAAGGATTGGAATAGGAAGCACTGAGTTTCACACTGACAGGTATGGAGATGCTGCTTTTTATTTCCTTAAGAATCTCTGTTTGTTCCTGTTCTATTGATTCTCCCGTTTTCTCAATATCTCTGGGTATTGCATAGAAATTAACTTCAAGTCCGTCAACACCCTCGTCTTCAAGAAGTTTGGCATATTCGATCCACGTTTCCCTGTAAACTGCATTCAGGCTTGCAATGACCGGAATACTGACTGATTCTTTAGCTTTTTTAATCATCATCAGATGTTCCCTGGGACCAGCATGTTCAAGTTTGGGGAATAAAGTGATCATTTCTGCATGCCTTTCATCGTATTTTCCGAGTTCTTCCTCCATCTGGAATGATTCGAGCTGGATCTGTTCTTCAAAAAGGGATTTGAAGACAATGGCTGCTGCCCCGGCATCTTCCATTCTTTTAAGATTATCCGGATTATTACAAAGGTTACTGGCACCTACAATGATT
>CAZGOR010000031.1:0-13814 GCA_964527875.1 uncultured Bacteroides sp.
TTATTTAAATAATCCTCAATCCCTCTGAGAATTCCGTAAAAGGCTGATTCTGCAGTATTCGGTATATAAGAAAATACAGTATGATCCAGATCATAATTGATCACTTTAAGGATTTCATCTGTCAATAATTTTCCCAGTTTATTTCTTTCCTGATAAATATCCCTGTCGGTACCCCTTGAAAAATAAATCCTTTCAAAAGAACATGCTTTCTTCTCGAATGGTCCGAGGATTTGATCCATTGATACCCTGCCATCCTTTTTAATAACAATTGCACACCCCGGATCAATTTCTTTAATCTGGTCATAATCAACATTCATAACTGTTTGTATCGCGGGTCTCTCTGAAGCTGTAACAACAACCTCATCATCCTGGTAATAGAAGGCAGGTCGTATCCCGCAGGGATCACGATAGACAAATGCATCCCCATGGCCTATCAGGCCGGCGATAACATACCCGCCGTCCCATCTTTTACTCGACTCCCTGAGAATACCGGCCACATCAAGATCTCTTGCTATCAATCCGGAAATCTCCTTATTACTGTAACCCTTATCTTTAAATTCCATGAACAGTTTTTGATTTTCCTGATCAAGAAAGTGTCCGATTTTTTCAAGAATGGTGATCGTATCAGAATAATCTTTGGGGTGTTGTCCCAGTTCAATAAGGATCTGGAATAACTCATCAACATTGGTCAGGTTAAAATTTCCTGCAAGCACCAGATTTCTTGATTGCCAGTTATTCCTTCTCCATACCGGATGAACATCGGCAACCCCGTTTTTCCCAAAAGTACCGTAACGCAGATGACCCAGATAAACCTCACCAGCAAATGAAAGATTCTCCTTTGCCCACTTCGGATCTTTTAGCAATGCCGGGGATTTCTTTTCAAATTTTCTGAATTCGGCGGATATTTTCCCGAAGATATCATTGATAGCTGAATCAGTGGCCGACCTGTACCTGTGAAGATATTTTTTTCCCGGTGGTAAATCAAAGCTGATACAGGCCACACCGGCACCATCCTGCCCCCGGTTATGCTGTTTTTCCATTAAAAGGTAGAGCTTGTCCAGGACAAATCTCCAGGTGCCGTATTTTTGCTGGTAATATTCAAGTGGTTGTAATAATCTAATCAACGCAATTCCACACTCATGATTGATCTGGTCGCTCATTCAATCTTTACTTAAAGTGGTTATCTTTAAATCCGGGAAGTCAATAACATCATATACAATGAATGCTGTCGGGAAATCTCTCTGAATGGTTTTTAAAAGTTTTAGAGCATCACTCTTGATCCTGTAACCACCAACATAAACTTTGAAATTCGGATCATCATAGATTACTTTATCTTTTACACCTTCATATTTTTTAAGGAATTTAGCTTTTGTCTGATACGCTTTTTCACGTGCATCATGTCCCGATCCGGAATAGATCCTTATCCAGTAAGAGGGTATCCCGTTTCGATGACGGTTTATTTCTAAATACCGAAGAAGTATTTCATCAAGTTTTTCATCCTGGATCACCTTTATCTCACCATTTCCATCCTTGTCCGGAAAAATCTTATGATATATATCAGGCTGATTGTCAGCCCTTACCCCGGATTGGGCATGCCCGGTAAAAGAATACAAAACCAGTATGAATATAATGAAAAGTACCCTCATTACTTAATCCCGGATTTTCAGTTTCAAAATTAATTAAAATTTTGTACTGGAGTAATATAACTCAACACTCAAGTTAATTAGTTTTCTAACGCGTTGTGCGTTTAACTCGACAATATTGATAATTAGGAAATTGTAGAGCCGCATCACGGTGTGGCTCTACAAAAAAAAATCTATTATTCAATAACTTTGTTCTTTCAATTGCACAACGCGATAGTTTTCTATCTAAAAAAAATACTTTATTTTGCAGATTATGATTTCTATTAATCTAATCTCCTGATTCAAATCTAAATAACATGAATAGGATCATTACCTTCATCTGCCTTTCTGTTTGCATCATTACTTTATCATCTCTTTCATACTTATCTGCTTCAGATTCAGGATATAATAAACAGCCAGGCACACAAGTTGACAAACTTCTCAATGATTCCATTACAGAAATTGAATCCCATGGTATATCTGCACAACATCCGGTTCAACACATGGAAGGAGATCAACAGGGCATACCATCTGATAAGATTCATATTGAACAGGAACATTCAACGGAAGAACATGCAGAAGAAGAACATGAGGGGAGCAACATGTATCCTTTATTATTTGTGATCATTGCCCTGATCATTGGTGCTGCAACACGTCACTTTTTCAGAAAAGTTCCTCTTCCCTATACTGTTTCCCTTCTGCTTATCGGATTAGGTCTTGGTGCAGCAAACAGGCTTGGTTGGTTTGAATTATGGGATTTTGGCATTTTCTCTCTGAATGTCAGTTTTTTAACCCTGTCGATCAACTGGGCGGGTAATATTGATCCCCATCTGATATTATATGTCTTTCTGCCCACTTTAATTTTTGAGGCTGCTTTTGCAATGGATGTTCATACTTTCAAAAAATCTTTTACCAATGCCACATTATTAGCTGTTCCCGGTATCATCATGGCGCTTTTACTGACAGGTACCATTATCATGGGACTTAAAGGTACAGGTTTGGGTTTTCAGGAATGGGGGTGGTTATTGGCTCTTTTATTCGGAACGGTGGTAAGTGCCACTGATCCGGTTGCAGTTGTGGCTCTTTTGAAAGGTCTTGGCGCAAGTAAAAAACTTGGCACCCTCATTGAGGGTGAATCACTTCTTAATGATGGGACAGCCATCGTGATCTTTATGGTTTTCTTATATGCAGTTACAGGTGCCGTTAGTGAAACCTCACCGGTCATTGAGTTTATCCGTGTTGCTGCCGGAGGTACATTGGTTGGACTGATATTTGGATGGATCACCATATCATGGGTCAGGAAAGTTTTCAACGACGCCCTTATTGAAATCACTATCATCATTGCTGCTGCCTACCTCACATTTTTTGTTGCCGAACATTTTCTGCATGTATCAGGTGTTCTGGGATTGGTTGCACTCGGACTGGTTATGGCAGGAGTGGGGAGAACACGGATAAGCCCTGAAGTTGAACATTTCCTTCATGAATTCTGGGAACTTGCTGCCTTTATTGCCAATACGCTGATTTTTCTGATCGTTGGTGTGGTCATCGCAAACAGAACACAATTTTCCGGCCGTGATATCCTGGCTTTGGGCATTATTTACATTGGCGTTCATATTGTCAGGGCCTTTGTTATTGCTGTTCTATACCCGATCATGAGAAAAGTAGGTTATGGTTTAACACTCAAAAATGCTACTGTTTTGTGGTATGGTGCTCTTCGGGGTGCCATCGGCCTGGCACTTGCCCTTATTGTGGCAGGTGAGGAAAGCATACCAGCCCCGGTGAGAAATGATTTTCTGTTTCTTACAGCCGGCCTGGTAACTTTGACCCTTCTGATCAATGCGACAACAATAAAATTCATCGTCGAAGGATTGGGACTCACAAAAGTAGCTCCTGCCAAAGCACTGATGATGCTGATGGCTAAAAATTACCTTCGTACAAGTTCTGAAAATTCAATCGACAAATTTAAAAAGGACCGGTTCCTGAACAGGGCAAACTGGGATATTGTCCAGGAATATCTTCCCGACAAAGTTGAGATTCGAAAAGAAGAAGAACTTAAACTGGAATCGACCATTGCAGAAACCAGGAGGAGAATACTTGAACGAGAGAAAAGTTCATACTGGAACCAGTTCAGTGAAGGGATGCTGGGCCCAACTGCAGTAAGAAGATTATCCGACGCGATTAATGAGATCATGGATGAAGGTGGGCTGATCAGTCTGGCAAAAAGAAAAGACCTCGAACAGGAATGGAAAACTCCCAAAATCCTTGGTAAACTTCAGGCTATTCCCATAATCGGCCGTTTCGCTCAAAGATTATTCTTTGAACGCCTTGCTGTCAGTTATGACTCAGCCCGGGGATTCGTTTATGCACAGGAAGAAAGCCTTAAGCTGGTCGAGAACATGTTGATTTCCCAGGATGAAGATAGTGGATCGGTTGACCCTGAAAATTTGTCAGTCATAGAAGCAGAGATCAATGAAAATAAAATTCATGGCCTTACATTCCTGAGAAACCTCAGGAATTCCTATCCCGAAATCTATAATGCGATTGCTACCCGTCAGGCAATCCGATCGGTGCTGAACTATGAAAAGAGAATGGTTGAGAGACTCCTGAACAGAGGAAGAATTGATACAGAAGAAGCACATAAAATCATCACCGGCATCGAAGAACGAATGAAAAAGCTGATGGACAGGCCTCCAAGCCTTGAGCTGCCAAAACCGGTTGATCTTTTACGTGAAATATTGTGGCTTTCAGGTCTGGATGATAAAACTTTCAACAAAGTAGTGGAAGAGTTTCAAAACAGGATATATGCCGTTGATGCCACCCTTGTCAAAGAAAATGGTCCCGGCGACGGCCTGTTTGTCGTTGTAAGAGGCCAGGTTAAAATCTCGGTTAATAAGGCCGTGATTGATATCCTTGGACCAGGAAGTGTAATTGGTGAAATGGCTGTACTCACGGGTTACCCCAGAACAGCTACCGTTACGGCTGAGTCGCCTGTAACTGTGCTCTGGATGTCAACTCCAAAAATGAAGGCCATCATGAAAAATTCCAGGGACCTGGAAGAACGGCTCTGGAAATTTGCATGCACACGATTTGCCATGAATCTCCTGAGTAGTAAAAAACCATTTAACGAATGGCAGCAGAAAGAATTCCGACAGTGGCTCGCAGCCGGTGAGATCATGTATCCTGATGAAAAAGGGAAAATTGATCTCAAAGGAAAAGTGGGTATCCTGGTAACAGGGAAAGCAACTTCTACCGATAAAGAAAAAACATACACCGTCCCTTCTATACTAGAAACTTCAGATTATCAATTTAGTTCCAATGCGAGAGTTTTTGTACGTGAGGAAGGAAGATAATCTGTAGCTTAAATGATGATGAAAAAGATATTGAAAGTGAATGATAACAGAAAGGCAGAAAAATCTTCCGGGCTTTTGGCTATTATAATTTCTTTCCTGGTTGTTGCAGCCATATATACTCAACTTGATATTGCTCCAAATATTGATGATATTCACGAAGACCTCACATTTCTTCAGGAAAACCTTCAGAGACTAAATGCCAATACCTTTATCTGGCTGGCAAATGCTATATTGATAATCATTTTTGGTCCTTTTATCCTGATCACTTTTCTTCCCTATGGGAGATCCTCATCATATATCACTGCATTTCTTATTTCTGCAACCGGTATTGCATACCTGCTTTATGCAGGAGCAGGCTTCAGCCTCATCTACATTGTTCGTGATCTTTTCGATAACTCCTCCGATGAATCTCAGATCCTGATCCCTGCTGCTTTAAACATCCTGATCACAAAGGCCAATCTGAAACTTATCTCCTATACGCTGACTGGTATCAGTGCAATCATACCCGGACTGCTAATTGTTCGGACAGGTTACCTTCCCAGATTTATCGGATTGTTGGCAATCATTGGAGGATTGATCTATACCACAATGAGTTGGATAAGTTTGGAAAGTTTAATATTTACTGCCGGCAGAATATTGATCATTCTTTCACTACTTATTTTCGGCAGCTTTCTGCTATTAAGAGGCACGATAGATAAAAAGAAAATTACTACTCAGGAACCAGTAACCGTGAGTCGTGAGTCGTGAATCGAAAACCAATAACTCAAATCTCGGCCCACACATACCAGGAACCTGCAACCAGTAACCAAAGACCCCGGTTAACAACCGGGTTTACTAGCCAATCGCCTCCATAATTTCTTCTGTAATCTCCACGTTATGATACACATTCTGCACATCATCCAGATCCTCAAACTCCTCAATTATTTGCAGAATTTTAATCGCCTTGTTTGGCGGTAATATTTTAGTTTCCATTGGAATCCTTTGCAATTCTGCGTTTTCCGTTTCAATTCCCAACTGTTCCAGCTTTTTCTGAATACTGCCAAAATTTTCAAGAGAAGTTGTAATGACATAAATATCTCTTTCTTCTTCAATATCTTCCGCTCCTTCATCAATAAGTTCCAGCTGAAATTCCTCCTGGTTAAAGTTACCTTTTGAGACTGTAAACACACCCTTTCTCTCAAACATATAACCCACCGAACCCGATATACCAAGGCTCCCACCACATCTGTTAAAGATCGACCTGATGTTGCTGATGGTTCTGTTCAGATTATCGGTCATGCATTCGATGAATAAAGCAATACCGTTGGGAGCATAACCTTCATATGATACTTCCTGAAGATTCGCTTCATCCTTGTCAGCATTACTGATAGCCCGTTCAATGTTATCCTTCGGCATATTAACACCCTTTGCATTGGCAATGGCCAATCTAAGCCTGGAATTACCATCCGGATCAGAACCCCCTTCTTTAACAGCAATGCTGATCTCTTTGGAAATTCTTGAAAAAACCCTGGATCTTCTGGCATCCTGTGCCCCCTTTTTCCTTTTTATCGTCGACCATTTACTATGACCTGACATATCGTAACGTATTTTGAAATTAGTCCTATAATAACGTTTGTACCAAAATAAAATAATGGGTAATTGGAAAAGTGAAATAATCGTGAATTTGTAAATTAGTGAATTTGTGAATTTGTGAATTACTCCTTAGATAAACATTTTTAAAAGCATAGGTAAAGCAAAATGTTTTAGCCGAAAAAAAATCACTAATCCACCTAATGTGCCTTTTAACAACCTGACTTTTCTTTATCATCTAACAACGTTGCAACTGTCAGTTGTCAATCAATAGTAATTACTTCCCAATTTACAAATTTACCTAATTCACCAATTTACATTATTCCAACATTCCGGGAATCACAATTACCGGTGTAAATTTACTAAAAAAGAATCTGAAATTACAATTACAGAGTTCTCCGGAGCCAGGAATAATTATGTATAAATTCTTATAAATCAAACATTTGATTATTTTATCAACGGAGCTTTTCGGACAATCGCACAACAATGGAAATATTTACAATACATATACCTGTTAAGCGGAACCACTGTTATCCCCATATAAAGAGGGTTCTGGAATATTAAACAGTCTTAAATAAATTTGGAATGAAAATTGTTGGTAATAAAAGCTATTAGTTCTATTTTTGTAGTTTAATTTATCACTCATGATTCAACATGAAATCCGGCATATTATTCTTGGAATTATTATTCTTTCGGGGATTATCCTGTTTTCTTTCAAAGCAGGGGAAAAAGCATTGATGATGCCTGCGGTAGACATTCCTGAAAAGCTTGACGAATATTATGATAAATTTCCCCAGCAAAAAGTTTATATGCATCTGGATAAACAAACATACCATGCCGGGGAAAATATCTGGTTTAAAGTATATTTTCTTAATGCTAAAAAACATATACCAAGTTCGTACAGTAATACACTTGTGGTTGAACTTCTAAATTCATTTGGACATTCCATAATGACTCGCATTCTTAAAATCGAGGATGGTTATGCCCACGGCGATTTTACTGTTCTTGATACAATTCCAACAGGTTTATATGAAATCAGAGCATATACCAACTGGATGAGAAATTTTGGAGACGAATATTTTTACCGCCGGCAGATCGACATTCTGAACCCTGAATATTCTGAACAACTTTACAGAGATGATAAACTTGCCAACAAAAAACTAAAAAAGAAAAGTGTCAGGAAATCAGCAAAAATTGATTTTCAGTTTTTTCCTGAAGGTGGTGATCTCATCAACGGAATTGAAAGCCGGGTAGCATTCAAAGCCATCAATGAACTCGGGCTCGGTAGGGAGGTACATGGCGAAGTTTTTAATAAAAAGGGCGAATTTATAAAGGAATTCACTTCTTTCCATCAGGGTATGGGTGCCTTTACTTTAACACCTGATTTAAACGAAAAGTACTATGCCCTGATTTACTATGGGGAAGACAAAAAAGAAAAAGCCAATCTGCCCGAACCTCTTAAATCCGGTTACACCATTAATGCAGACAACGGGAATAACGAGGAGATTACTGTAAGAATCAGTAGTACTTATCTTGATCCTGAAGTTACGCTTGTGGGTCATGTAAGAGGTAAAGTATATTACAACACTACAACAAAACTCGAATCGGGGCAGGCTAGCATTACGATCCCCACCAACCTGTTCCCAACCGGAATTTTGCACCTTACCCTTTTTGACCAGAGAACAGAACCACAGAGCGAGCGGCTTGTATTTATTAACCACAACGATTTTTTAAACATTGATCTGGAAACGGATAAAGAAACTTACGGATCCCGTGAAAAAATCATGTTGGAAATCGATGTCAGGGATAAAAACAATAATCCTGTGAGCGGGAATTTTTCCCTGGCCGTATCTGATCATGAAATGAATCACAACACCGGTGACTTTTATTCAGGGATCACAAGTTATCTTTTGCTTTCGTCTGATCTTAAAGGAAGAATACAAGATCCCGAATATTATTTTGAAAAAAATACACCTGAAACCAGACAGGCTCTTGATTACCTCATGATGACCCATGGATGGAGACGGTTTGTCTGGAAAAATGTTGTAGAATCCATACCACTGGAAATTGAACATCCGGTTCAAAAAGGATTAACCGTCAGGGGAAAAGTTACAAGAGAGTTTTTCAGTTTACCACTCAAAAATTTGCCTGTTATACTGACTGTCCTAAGTGGTTTTAATGATGTTTATCATGCCCGCACAAACGACAATGGGGAATATGTCTTCAACCTTCCGGATTATAAAGACACCATTAATATTGAAATTACTGCACGCAGAGCCAGCGGAAGAAAAAACCTGGTAATCAGTATAGATGAAACAGAATTCCCGGAATCTAAAATACTCTATTCAAGCTATACGAAGGAAATGCAAATTACAGGCACCAATATTTTCAAGCCTCAAGAGGAGGAGGAACCTGACCCGGACAAAATCACCCTCAAGGGTATTTATGGTAAACCGGATAATGTAATTTATGTTGATGAGACCCTGGCTAATTATAAAAACGTTTTTGAAATCATCAAGGGAAGAGTCCCCGGAGTCAGTGTGTCAGGGAATTCTATTCAGATCAGAGGTATTAATTCATTCATATTAAGTACCGAACCCCTTTACCTGATCGACGGAGTACCTGTAGATGCAAATGCCATTGAATCAATGAATCCACATGATATTGAAAGGATTGAAATATTGAAAGGCCCGAGTTCTGCTATTTACGGATCAAGGGGAGCAAACGGTGTAGTTGCTGTATACACCAAAAGAGGGGAGTTTATGAAAAAAGGTATCCTTGAATCTCAAATGCTTGCTTATCACCACCCCCGGGAATTCTATTCGCCCAAATATGGATCGGAATTTGACTATCTCTATCCCGATGATCGTATTACATTATTCTGGGCACCAACAATTTTAACAGATTCATTGGGACACGCGGAAACAGTCTTTTACAGTTCAGACAGAAAAGGTACTTTTGACGTCAGCCTTGAAGGGATAGGACCAAATGGCCATACCGGTGAAGGTAACTCTTCCTTTAAAGTCGCAACCTCGCGCTAAAGCTTGTGCCCTATACCTTGCACACTGTAACCTAAGAGTCCGGTTAAACCGGACTTTTCAGCACTCAATACTCTTTCTAAGCATTAGCCTTTTTTCTTTACAATCCTGCAACCATTGCTACTATTGCAATAACTGCAATCCTGTGACAATTGCGACATCTTTACTTTTTACTTTTTACTTTTTACTTTACCAATCAATCCGTCAACCTGATCTTCAACTCCTCGAATTGCTGATCAGATATGGATGATGGTGAATTGATCATCACATCCCGGCCTGCATTATTTTTGGGAAAGGCTATGACATCTCTGATAGAATCAAGTCCGGCAAACAAAGCCACCCACCTGTCAAACCCAAAAGCAATTCCTCCATGAGGAGGGGCACCATAACGGAAAGCATTCATCAGGAAGCCGAATTTCTCCTTTGCCTCATCCTCAGATAATCCCAAATTTTTAAACATTAACTTCTGTAACTTTTCATCATGGATCCTGACAGATCCTCCGCCTATCTCAACACCATTAATAACCAGGTCATATGCATTAGCTTTAACCTTTCCCGGTTCCGTGGCAAATTTGTCGAGATCATCCAGCCTTGGGGAAGTGAAAGGATGATGCATGGCATAATACCTTTTTGTTTCCTCATCCCACTCAAGCAGTGGAAAATCAACAACCCAGAGTGGTTTGTACAGGTTTTCAGGCCGCAGTCCCAGACGGTTTCCCATCTCCAGTCTCAGCTCACCAAGAGCTTTTAATGTAGCTTCTTTTTTACCTGCTAAAATAAGTAACAGATCTCCCGGTTTTGCCCCCGTCACATCAGCCCAGGATTTCATGTCTTCAGATTGGTAATACTTATCCACTGAAGATTTTAGCGAACCATCCGGATTCACTTTAGCAGAGATCAATCCTTTTGCTCCAATCTGGGGCTTTTTGACAAATGCTGTGATGTCATCGATATCTTTCCTTGAGTATTCCGCACATCCCTCAGCATTGACCGCACCAATATATTCTGCTTCATCAAATACCCTGAATCCTTTTCCTTTGATATGAGTGGTCAGATCATGTATTAACATTCCAAAACGGAGGTCAGGTTTATCTGTACCATACTTCTCCATGGCTTCATCATATTGTAATCTGGGAAAACTATAATTGATTTCCACATCAAGAACAGTCTTGAATAAATGCCTGGCAAGTCCCTCGAATGCATTCAGAAGATCATCACGGTTAACAAAAGCCATTTCACAATCGATCTGGGTGAATTCCGGTTGCCTGTCAGCCCTCAGATCTTCGTCCCTGAAACATTTCACGATCTGGAAATACCTGTCAAATCCTGCAACCATAAGGAGTTGTTTAAAAGTCTGAGGTGATTGGGGAAGGGCATAGAACTGACCTTTGTTCATCCTTGATGGAACAACAAAATCTCTTGCTCCTTCGGGTGTTGTTTTGATGAGAACAGGTGTTTCAACCTCTATAAATCCCTGTGAGTCCATGTATTTCCTGGTCTCCTGAGCCATCCTGTGCCTGAGTAATAAATATTTTTTCATGCAGGGTCTCCTTAAATCGAGATACCTGTATTTCATCCGCAGATCATCGCCTCCGTCGGTATCATCTTCAATGGTAAATGGGGGAACTATTGAAGGATTTAAAATGTTCAGCTCCTCAACAAAAATTTCAATTTCACCCGTTGATATTTTAGGATTTTTGTTGCTTCTTTCCTCAACTATTCCGGAAACCTGAATGACAAACTCGCGGTTAAGCTTCCTGGCCTTCTGGCATAATTCTTTGTTTTTATCCATGTTAAATACCAGCTGTGTAAGACCGTACCTGTCGCGGAGATCAATAAATGTCATCCCTCCGAGATCTCTGGATCGCTGAATCCATCCGGCAAGAGTTACACGATTGCCCTTATGTTCCTGCCTTAATTCACCACATGTGTGTGTTCTGTACATATTTCTGAATGTTTATTTATAAATTGCGAAAATAATAAAAAGTTATGTCAGTAAAGCCTTATAAATTATTCTCTGATGAATATTTCATGAACGAGGCCATAAAGGAAGCCCGGATGGCATCTGAGAAAAACGAAATGCCTGTAGGTGCCGTCATCGTGATAAAAAACAGGATTATTGCCCGCGCACATAATACCACAGAGATACTGAATGATGTAACTGCCCATGCCGAACTTCTTGCCATTACCTCAGCAACCAATAACCTGGGGGCCAAATATCTTACAAAAGCTACACTGTATGTTACGCTTGAACCATGCGTGATGTGCGCGGGTGCATGTTACTGGGCACAGATCCGGAAAATCATCTACGGAGCAGCTGACCCAAAAGCAGGATTTACAAGAATAATCCAGGATATTGTCCATCCCAAAACAACTGTCATTGGTGGTGTACTTGAAAAGGAATGCGGGGAATTGATGAAAGAATTTTTCAGGGAAAAAAGATAATCCGCTTCAGTTTGTTATTTGAAATCCTACCCTTTTCAGGTCATCCCAAAAGCCAGGATATGATTTGCTGACAACACCCGGATCATCAATAAACAACCTGAAACCAAGCATGGCAGCGGGAGCAAATGCCATAGCCATCCTGTGATCCTGATATGTTTTTATCCTGATCTTTCCATGAACAGGTGGAGATTTACCCATATAACTTATACTGTTCCCATCTTCAGCAGCGTGAATCTGAATTCCAAACTTAACGAGCTCTTCAGCAAGAGCCGTGATCCTGTCGGTTTCCTTTAACCTGAGGGTCCCGGTACCTGTAAAATGAAAAGGTATCTTCATTAATCCGCAAAGGACTGCAAATGTTTGAACCAGGTCAGGGTGATTAGTAAAATGATAATTGAATCTTTCCGGCGAACAGGTTCTGCCGGTTAACCTGATCCCTTTGACAAGAAATTCTGTACTTACCCCAAAATTCCTGCAGATCTCAGTTAAAACAAAATCACCCTGTAAGCTTTGGGAAAATAAATTCCTGATGATGATATCCGGATCCTCAGCCAAGGCGGTCATTTCGTACCAGTAAGAAGCTGCGGTCCAATCTGCTTCGATAAAAATATCCCTGGGGTTAAAGTTCTGACGTCCGATTGCTATCTTGTTATCCGACCAATCATAACAGATGCCAAAAGATTCCATCAGTTTAAGCGTAAGATGAATATAGGCAGCCGACACGGTATGCCCTGTCAGTTCCAGTTGAAGCCCCCGATTCAGCTGAGGTGCAATCATCAGAAGTGCACTGATAAATTGGCTGCTGATGCTGCTGTCAACCTTCAGCTTACCCCCGGGAATTTTTTTACCCCTTATCAGAAGGGGTGGATATCCCTCCTTTTCCAGATACCTGATATCTGCCCCAATGGCTCTCAATGCATCAATCAGCTCTCCAACCGGGCGTTCTTTCATACGCGCCGAACCGGTAAGAACCTTCTCTTCCTCACCAATGGAAAGATACGCTGTTAAAAACCTCATCGAGGTACCTGCATGTCCAATATCAATGATCCTCTCATTTTCCGTCAGTGCACGCTTAAGTACCTTTGTATCATCACTTTCTGAAAGATTGTCGATCCGAAATGGCCGGGGTGAAAGTGCATGTATGATCAATATACGGTTACTGATACTTTTTGAAGCCGGAAGTATTATCTCACCCGTGAGACTCCTGTCAGCTTTATGGATACAATATTCCATGATTAAAATCAATGGCTTGATCAGTTAAAAATATTAAAAATCATCATACTTGATCTTTATCATAGGTTTTTTTCTTTCAGGATATTTATTTTGTTATGAACAAATATGTTCTCCTCCGGATAAGCTCATTGATAACAAATATTTCAAGGGCTGCAATCAGTTATGATTCTGTAAATTAAATCAGACAATGATATCCTTTGACAGTACAGAGATTGCCTTCAGTATAAAATCAAACAGGGAACTGAATAAAGCTTACTGGCTTTTCCGGGCAATCTCAAACAGAACGTTGGTGAAAATCGGGGGGGGGGTATCAAAACTGGCCATTTACATTCATTTTCCCATTAAATGGATAGTCAAACCAACTATTTACAGTCATTTCTGTGGTGGTGAAACAATAGAAGACGGTCTGCCTACTGTTGACAAACTCAGCCGGTATAATGTCAAATCCATCCTCGACTATTCTGTTGAAGGTAAGGAAGACCCCGATGAGATACAGGCTGCACTGGAAGAAACACTGCGAACAATTGAAAATGCCGCGAAGAATGAATTCATACCTT
>CAZGOR010000031.1:13824-17771 GCA_964527875.1 uncultured Bacteroides sp.
TTTTACAGTCTTTAAACCTACAGCATTCGGAACTATTGAAGTAATGGAGAAAAAAAGCGCCGGTGAACCATTGTCGCCGGAAATGGAAAAAGAAGCAGAAAATTTCCATGGCAGAATTCATACACTCTGCAAAAAAGCCTTTGAATTGGATGTCCCCATCATGGTTGACGCCGAAGATTACAGTTACCAGAATTTTATCGATGGGATTGTCATGGAAATGATGGAAAAATATAACAAAAATAAGGCTATTGTTTATAATACATACCAGATGTACCGGTGGGATCGCATGGATATTTTCCGGGACCACCTGGAAACAGCATGGAAAAAGAATTTTTACCTGGGTATCAAATTTGTGCGCGGAGCTTATATGGAAAAAGAGAGGGAACGGGCAGAACGTCTCGGTTATCCTTCCCCGATTCATCCCGATAAAGAAAGTACAGATAAAGCTTATGATAATGCTCTTACTTTTGCTGTTGAAAATATCGACCGGGTATCAATATTCAACGGTACCCATAATGAACAAAGCTGCATACACCTTACACGACTGATGGAAAAATATAATATCCCTAAGAATGATCCAAGGTGTTATTTTTCTCAGCTTTACGGAATGAGTGATCACATTAGTTTTAACCTGGCCCATGAAGGATATAATGTGGCAAAATATTTACCCTACGGTCCCGTTAAAAGCGTACTCCCTTATCTGATCAGAAGAACAGAGGAAAACACATCAATAGCGGGACAGACAAGCAGGGAAATGAAAATGATCACCATGGAAAGAAAAAGGCGTAAAAGTGCTAAATTAGCATTATGAATTTTGACAATCAACATACAACGATCAGGGTCTATCTGTGGAAAATGTTCCTTGCTATTTTCTTTGCTGTTGTCATTGTGTTTTTTCTGGCATCCCAATGGTTCAACAAACCCTTTCTGGGACTCGAAAGATCCGGTTTGATCCTTATTGCTGCCGGTTTATATCTTATTATCACTATCTTCATTTATATTCTCAATCTGAACTATATCTATTTTAATGATGATGGTGACAGGATCATCCTGCGTTATTATCCGATCAGACCTATCGGCAGAAAAAAAAGAGCGGTCGAAATACCAAAAACCACCCTGGTAAAATATAAGATCAGAAGATCATTCCTCAATCTGAAAAGATCATTGATCCTTTACCAGAAGATCAAAAAAAACGTAGCAAAATATCCTCCGATCGGGATTACCTCACTCACAAAAAAAGAAAGGGAATTGTTGGAAAAGCAGCTTAGGAGGTATATAAGATCTTGATTAAATTTATTAAGGTTCTATTCCTAGTACCAATAAAGGAACAGGCGGGCTATTTCTACCCTGTCTCATGACATTGTATACCTCACCTTCAAAATATGCAATACCTGATGACATTTGTGATTGCATTTTCTTAGTAGGCAAAATTTCAACTCCAAGATTAATAACACCACCCGAATAGAATAGCATGTGTTTTACAAACAGGTCATATGCTACAAATGAATATTTGCCGAATTGTACTTCAACGGCAATTTTATTTTTTACAAAGTCAGTCTGATTATAACTAAAAATAGGTTCATTTTCTCCATGCTTTATTAAAAAAGCTTTTTGGTCTTTCGCAGACATCAAAATGCTTTGTTCCATTAACTCACGATTCAAAGTAATATAATAATTATATCTGCTTTCTTTCCACTTCATCTTAGAAAATTCAAAATCAAATACTTTGTTTAATGCTTTTGGACTATAAAGTTTTTTTCCTGTTTTAGTTTTCTCTTCACTGATTTTAGTTTTATATCGAATTGCATCAATATTTTTAATAATTTCTTTTATTTCTTTATATAGTTTATTATGATGAACAATTATATATTCTTAACCATTTAAATGTGAGTATTTAAGAGATACATTCATTTATTTTCAATCAAATTTAAATAATGTCACGTCATCCCATTCTTTTGGTATTTGTGTAATTTTATCTGTAGATTTTGGTTTATAAATAGGCTTATTTATAGGTCTTAGTTTTAATTTTCCTTCTATCATGTCTTTTATTCTTTGATTTGCTATATCAACATACTTCTTTTCTTTCTCTATACCAATTGCGTTTCTGTTATTTTTTAAAGCTGCCAATAATGTCGAACCAACTCCTGCATAAGGATCAAGTACCCAACTATCAATGTTTGTTAGAGCAAGTACGCATCTCTCAACCAATTCTACCGGAAATTGGCAAGGGTGTTCAGTTTTTTCCGGATGATTGGATTTAACATTTGGAATATTCCAAAGTTCTCTTTCCCAATCTTTTATTATAATTTCCCAAATATCAGAAGGATTTTTACCTTTTGGATTGCAAGAAAGCTGTCCTCTCTTAGGACCCTTAAAATATTTCTTGCCTGGATATTTAGCTGGAGACCTTACATCGTCAAGATTGAAAATATATTCATCAGTTTTTGTAAACCAAAGAATTGTTTCATATCGTCCGGAAAATCTGTTTGAAGCATGCAGGCCATGTCCAAAATGCCATACTATCCTGTTACGTAATTTTAATCCATGTTTTTTGAATATTTGATAATAATAGATATCAAGTGGAAATACTTCACCTTTTTCAATATAATTTCCAACCTGCCAACAAATACTTCCAATACTTGAAGTTATTCTTTTTAATTCATCAATAACTGCCTCCTGTTTTTCAAGATATCTTTCAATAGAGAGTTTTGTTTCATATTCCTTTCCTATATTGTAAGGAGGGGATGTTATTATAAGATCAAATTTTTGATCATCAAATGTTTTCAGAATTTGATATGTGTCTCCTAAAATCATTTGGTTTTCTGCTGTATAAAGTTGTTTTATAATACCATCTATCGGATCTTCTACTTTCATATTTTATTATATTTTATATCATTTTGATCAATTTTCAAGATAATATTTGTATTAAAAAATTAATAAATCATATATTAAAAGTTACTAACGAATTTTACTCATTATTTTTTAACATTTTATCAAAATCATCAGGTGGATATGTTTATCAAAAAATTAATTTCTATCTTTTGTTCATAAACTGTTTCTTTTTAAATTTATACAAAAAGTCAATTACCTCAAATTCTTCTAATCTTATAAAGATTTCCCGGAAGGCTTTTCACATATCCTGCAAATTCAAGATTCAGCAACAGGGCTGATACCCTGTTCACGGGTATGCCTGTACGGATACACAGCAGGTCGACCTCCAGCTTCTCTTCCCTGGAGAGTATATTCAGCAAAATTTGTTCTTCCTCCGACAGCTCCCTGAAAAGTTCTGTCTGGACTGCCATGTTCTTTTCTTTCGTATCCCACCCGAGCAGGTACTCAATATCTTCGCAATTTTCAATCAGGGAAGCATTATGACGTTTTATCAGCTGATTGGTGCCTGATGAAAACGGGTCACCTACCCTGCCCGGGACAGCAAAAACATCGCGGTTGTAGGAATTGGCTATATCAGCAGTGATCAACGCACCACCTTTTATGTTCGATTCCACTATAATAGTGGCATCAGAAAGACCTGCAATAATCCTGTTCCTTCTGATAAAATTATTCCTTTCCGGTTTTTCATAACCCGGAAAATCTGTCAGCAATGCTCCCTGTTTTACAATTTTCCTTGCCACTGAATAGTGAGCTGAAGGATAAAGATATTTCAATCCGTGTCCAAGAACGGCAACAGTCTCAAATCCGTTGCTCAAAGCCGCTTTATGTGCACATACATCGATACCATATGCCAGTCCGCTGACAATTACCAGGCGATGTCCCTTTTCCTGAAGTGACGCAACAATCTTCCTTGTCATCTCTATTCCATATGAAGTCGGTGTGCGCGTTCCAACTATGCTTAAAAATCTGATCCCATTAAAACTGACGTTGCCTTTGATATAGATCATAACCGGTCCGTCAGGACATTGATTAAGCCTTTCGGGATAATCTTTATC
>CAZGOR010000032.1:0-17368 GCA_964527875.1 uncultured Bacteroides sp.
GAAGTGAGGAGGCCTGCCTGACGTCAGGCAGGGAACTCGTTATCAATGAGAATTATCGAAGATCTTGAATCCAGATCATCCTAACGAACAAAGTGAGGAGCTTACCTTCAGTCAGGCTAACTAGAAGTTGGCAATCCCTGAAGAGGGTTAAACTATGGATTTTAAGATATAAGAATTCTGGAAAAAGCGAGATAAATACAAGAAAATTCAAAATAATATCCTTATTATTAACTGTTGACGAGTTAACTATAGAATAAGGAATGAATTTAAAATTTTGTAATGATGAGACTTATAAATTACCTGATCCTCCTGGGGTTTTTACTTGTATCGTTGTCAGGATGCGAACCTCGTTATAAAAAAGCTACTAACATTATCCTCATCATGGCTGATGATATGGGTTATGAGTGCCTGGGCAGTTATGGATGTACATCCTATTCAACACCTGCCCTCGACCGCCTGGCTGAAAATGGTATTCGTGTAACACATTGTATTTCCCAACCTCTATGCACACCATCCAGGGATAAGATTATGACCGGTTTATATAACTACAGGAATTATGAATATTTCGAATATTTAAATCCGAACCAGAGAACTTTTGCACATTTAATGAAGGAAGCGGGTTATGCAACATGCATTGCCGGGAAGTGGCAGCTTAACGGACTCTTTTACAAATTGGATGGCTATCAAGACAATACCCGCCCTTATCATTTCGGTTTTGATGAGTATTGCCTTTGGCAGCTGACACATACAAGGAGTGAAGGGGAACGGTATGCTCATCCACTGATAGAGCAGAATGGGGAGATATTACCGGTCGATTCCAGCAGTTACGGTCCGGATATTTTTTGTGATTATATGCTTGATTTTATCGAGAGGAACCGGGAATCATCATTTTTTGTTTATTACCCCATGGTACTGGTCCATGATCCGTTTGTACCTACTCCGGATTCCGAAATATGGAACCAACCGGAACATAGATTTGACAGGGATAATAGATATTTTAAAGATATGGTGGAATATACAGACAAGATCATTGGAAGATTGGTGGATAAATTAATCACTCTGGATCTGGATAAGAATACACTGATCATGTTTACCGGGGATAATGGGACCAGCAGAGCCATTACAACCGATACAGATCATGGTCAGATCAGGGGAGGTAAAGGAAAAACCACGGATGCCGGAACTCATGTGCCGCTGATTATATACTGGCCCGCTAAGATTAAAAAAGGTAAGGTATTTAACGGTTTAATCGAATTCAGCGATTTTTATCCGACCCTGGGAGATATTGTAGGAATCCAAACAGCTACCGATGGAGTTAGCTTTTATCGTTTATTAATTGGTAAAAAGTTTACCGGCCGGGAAACTGCTTTTGTTCATTATGATCCTGAATGGGGCGATTTTGCTAATCAATTCAGGAACCAGTTTGCAAGGACAATACGATACAAGCTTTATCAGGATGGCAGGTTTTATGATCTTGAAGAAGATATTCTGGAGCAGCATCCTGTTTCAGAAGAAGAGATAACAGAGGAAATACTGGGGATCAGAGATGCATTGCAACAGGTTTTTGATCAGGTACCGGATTGGGTGGAGGATAAGTGAAGATATTGAACTATCAATGATGAATTAAAAATCGCAAGTTTACAAGGTCGGAAGTCACAGGGTTGCAGGGTTTCAGGCTAGTAAGAGTGCAGGGTGAGAGTGTTGTAGTGAAATGAAATTATTAAAATCATTTAAAAATTTTTCAAATTAACAACCGATAAATTGGTAAAAATGACATAAATAGGTAAAAGTCCTTATTATGTTATGTAACAAACCGGGAATTTATCAGCTTACCAGTGAAATACAAGCTAATGATATTAAATTGTGAGTTAAGGCGAGAAATTTTTGAAATACGGACAAAAATAATATATTTGCACGTATTACATGATTGATAATATGGACACAAAATTAACATTGAAACTTGATAAATCTGTTATTGAACGAGCGAAAAAGTATGCCAGATCGCACAAGCGCAGTTTATCTCGGATCATTGAATCTTATCTGAAGTCATTAATCGACAGGGATAGTTTAACAGATAATGATGAAATACAGATTTCACCTTTTGTGAAGAGTATGTCAACAGGGATGCATATTCCTGAGGGTCTGGATTATAAGAAGGAATATACCGATTATTTAAGAGAGAAATATAAATGAAACAACGTTTGTTCCTGGATGCAAATATCATGCTGGATTTACTGGGGGAAAGAATTCCATTTTATGAATCCGCTGCAAAGATTGCCACGTTGGCTGACAGAGGCAGTATACAGTTAGTTGTCTCTGCTTTATCATATGCCATTATAAATTTCCTGTTTTCAAAATATGAGAATCCTGAAAAAGTAAAGGAAAAACTAAGAAAATTCAGGATTTTATCAGAAATTTCACCGGTTAATGAATTAACGATTGAAAAAGGACTGAATTCAAAATTCGGGGATTTCGAAGATTCATTGCAATACTATTGTGCTTTAGATGCTGATTGCAATATTATTGTTACCAGGAATCCGAATGATTTCAGAGAATCAGATATTCCGGTAATGACGGCAGAAGAATATTTAAGAAGCATTAAAAAAGTATAACCTGCTATTCTGCTTCCTTGCTTCCCTATGACCCTTCAACCCTGCAACCTTGCAATCCTGCAACATCTTCTAACCCGCACACTTATCCCCACACTCCCTTAGCCTTCTAATAATGTTACCCTGCTTCCCTACATCCCGATCTCCTCGTACGCCACCCTGAACATAATAAACGCTCCCAGTCCAAATGGTGTTCCTTCGATCATGTTTCGGTTATAATAATACTCCGTATCCCCTATGCAGGTTCCCTCACAGACATTCATGCTTGTGAAATAACCGGTTTCCAGTTCTTTGAGACTGTGTTCGACAAGACCATTATAAGCTCTTTCAACAACCCGGTTAAAAACAAATTCATCGAGAATTTTTAGTTTCAAACCTGTGGCAATGGCATATCCGAACATTGCAGTACAAGAGCTTTCAATAAAATTAGACGAATCGTTCGGATGAATTGGAAGTTGATACCAGTGACCTGTTTCATGATCTTGCAATTGTGGCAGGTTACGCATTATTTCCTTGAAAATAGCGGTAAGGTCATGATACTGATCATAAGATTCAGGAAAAGTTTTGAGGGCTTCGGCACAGGCCATCATCACCCATCCGTTTCCCCTGCCCCAGAATTCACTGCTTCGCCCGGTTTCAAGATCAGCCCAGCCCACAATTCCACAATTGTCATCAAAAGGAATGCTGTCCTGGTCCCATCCGTGGTACCAGAAACCCCATTTTTCGTCAGTTAATTTTTCATGATGCGCGATAAGTTGTTCCATAAATTCGTCGGCATATTTAATATTCCCGGTAAGACGGTACATCTCGAGCAGGAAAAGGCCGACCATATATATGGTGTCGTCCCATAGTTCAATGGTATTATCACGGTGAGAAATTCCGCCATTATTAGCCCTGACAATCTTTAAATAATCCCTGAAGATCTTATCTGCCTTTTCCCGGTATTTCTCTTCCCCGGTTTTACCTGCCAGGTATGCCAGGACATGACCGGAACCCACAGCATTCGGATGTATACCATTGGCATCATCCCAGGTTGTTTCCATGCATTTTTTCATATAATCAATGATCACATCCGGATTTTTGTTTAACCGGGATTCATTGTAAACAACCAGACCTCTCAGCATAACAGCAGGTGCCCAGTCCCAGAAATATTCCTCTGCCGGCATGAATTCTTCATAGGTATATTTTACAATTGAATCTGACCAGTCGGGTCCGGAACAGGAAATGAATTCTATGGTAGAAATTAAAAGAAGAGAAATGATGAATTTTTTATTCATGATCATATGGATTTGTGAATGTGAATATAACCTGAAAAGCTTGAATAATCAAGTGAAATTAAATAGTATTAACCTGCTGTGTGGTTGAAATAATTAAATATTTGAATTATAGATTTTTATTTGTAGAGTTGCGCCGCGGTGCTGCTCTACAAATATTAAAATTTCAATATTTTTAATTTAACCGCACAACGCCTTAAAAATGATCATTATATAAAAAAAGTTTGATTCTGTTTAAAAATAAAAATAATAATAAGGTCTTTTAGCCGGGATACAGATATGTTGATTGAACCTTTACGACATGGTTTTATTGTGGAGAAGCAAAGTGCAGATAAAGTAATTATTTCGTATATATGCTGCCTGATTAACATAGAATTATTATTCATTAATTCATACCTTTGTTTTATAGAAGCCAAGAAGCAGGGTATAAAGAACATGTTTATAAAAATCAGAAAAACGAACATGCTTTCTGGTCCTTATAGATCAATCTAAAAAGCTCATAAATAAAATGTTTAACTAAAAACACCTTATAACTTTTTGTGCCCCATCATTAAATCTGTATTTTTGATTTAGTAACAAATATTTTATTATGGCTTTCTCTACTCATATATTGGAAAAAATAGAACAACAAAAACTAAATGATCTTGAAAAGAGACGCCAGGAAATTTTTCAGCTATGTGTTATTGAGCTTAAAAAGTATTTTAAACCCTTGCATGTTAAATCACTATATATTACAGGTTCTTTATTAATTCCGTACAGATTCAGGTCACAATCTGATATTGATATTGCTGTAGAAGGTCTTTCGCAGGAAAAATATTTCCAGGCAATTTTTGAACTTGGCGAATTACTATCAAGGAAAGTTGAAATAATTGAACTGGAAAACTGCCGTTTTGCTGAGAAAATAATGGAAAGCGGATTCAAAATTATCTAACACTCTTTACTATGAAAGAGAAATATTCAACATTATGGGCGTTTATTTCAATCACCTATCTGAACATCCAGTTTTGCTGCTATCGTTTTCATTTTATTGAGAAGTTCATCCACTAATTCCGGATGCCGGTCAGCCATGTTATGCATCTCAGATGGATCAATGTCCAGGTTGAACAATTCAGGTGTTAATGGATCGGATTCTGTGATATCTGTTCTCATATGTCTGCTTAATCTGACTTTCCATTCATTATGGCGGATTGCTTCAACACGGTTGCCTAAGAAATAGAAAAATTCGAATTCAGGAAATTCTTCTTTACCAGTAATGGCCCCCAGGATATTTCTGCCATCATAAACACGGTCGTCAGGCATAACGGCACCTGTGGCGGCAGCAATGGTAGGGAGCAGGTCCAGTGTGGACGCCGGATCGGTGATCACTTTTCCGCCCGGGATATGACCGGGCCAGTACATAATGCCGGGAACACGGTTACCTCCCTCGTAAGTGGTGGCCTTTGCACCTCGTAATGGACCTGATGAACCGACATGCCAGGGTTCATTGCCTGCCTGAAGCATCCGGTCAGGAAGATACAGCCAGGGACCATTATCGCTGGCAAAAATAACCAGTGTATTTTTATCCAGATTCAGCTCCTTAAGGGTATGAACGATCTGTCCGGTACTCCAGTCAATGGTCTGGATCACATCACCATATAAACCAGCCAGGGATTTTCCCTTAAAATCATTCGTTGTATTTATGGGCAAATGGGGCATTGAGTGAGCAAGGTAAAGGAAGAACGGATGATCCCGGTTACTTTCAATGAATTGAAGAGCCTGTTCCGTGTAACGCACGGTCAGGTATTCCTGGATCACCGTATCTTCAATGGCTTCCATGTCTTTTATTAATCGAAGAGGGGTATCGGTCTGGACCCAGGGTTTGATCATGTCATTACTGTATAGCAATCCGAAATAATGATCGAATCCCCTTGAGGTGGGCATGTATTCTGGTTTATAGTGACCCAGATGCCATTTGCCTATATGCATGGTTTTGTAACCTTCCTGTTTTAACAGACTGGCCAGGGTGATTTCTTCCAGGGGAAGACCATATTCTGTGTCCGGTCCGATATTCCCGGGCATACCACAGCGAGGCGGGTATCTGCCGGTCAGCAGTGCGGAACGGGAAGGACCACAAACCGGTGTGGGTACATAAAAAGATGTGAAACGGATACCCTCATCAGCCAGTGCATCAAGGTTAGGGGTCCGGATAGTCGGGTGACCATAGCACGATAAATCCCCATACCCGAGATCATCTGCAAACAGGATAATGATGTTGGGATGAGAAGAAGTATCAATACTTCTTTCGCATGAAACAGTGAATAGAAACAGCAAAAGTATTCCGGTGAAAATGAACATGTTTTTAATTTTCATCTGTTTTTGTTTTTGGTTATTAGGCTATGGAATGATTAAAGTATTATAGAATCCTCGGTATCTGATAAACACAAAAATATCCAAAAAACAGTAGTGCGATAACCAGTCCGACAGCGAAGATCCAGTGTGGTTTCAGGATCCTGGCAACATCGGGCTGATAAAATTTAGGCATCACAAAATACAATGCAATTAATATCAGGAGGGCCTGCAGGGGTGTCAGCAGCAGTCCTTCCAGTATAGCGGAGAATTTTACCAGGACTACCGGCTGGTAACCGAGGGTATAGATAATGAGCATGTTTGTGATGAAGAAAAAACACAGGAATAACCGGAACTGGATTTTCCATTTCAGTTTCCTGTTGAAAGCGGGGATGCATATCCTGAATGAGTCAGCCAGCAGGCGGGGCCATCCTGCCAGCTGCCCGATATTGGTTGAGATAAGTGCCGCAGTACCACCGATCATGAATAACATACCTCCAAGTTTACCCCACCTGGATGAAA
The DNA here is from genome assembly GCA_964527875.1 of uncultured Bacteroides sp. Lineage (GTDB taxonomy): Bacteria > Bacteroidota > Bacteroidia > Bacteroidales > SM23-62 > LJUQ01. Next base: position 6,731 of record CAZGOR010000032.1, read on the forward strand.
AAATATTGGATAAATGAAAGGCAACCTGGTTCCCTTCGGGCGCTATTTCCCGGGGAGCTAAAACACCAGCCCCTGCAATTAAAAATCCTGAAGTAACCAGTATTCCGATGATCATTGCAAGAGAAGAATCGGTATAAACCATTTTGCACCAGCCCTTTATTTTGTGCGCATCATCCGTGTTGAGGTTTTTCAGCATCTGTGTATCGGCCGGAATGCCATACTGGTTTTTCCTTGTGGCACCGTATCCAGCTCCCATTACCCAGTATGAATACCATACCTGGCTCGCAAAACCACCGGCACCCCAGCCAAGAAGAGGAAGAACCTCTTTCCATGGATTGTCAGTGACTCCTTTCCGGATCACCCAATCTGCCAGTTCAGGTTTATGCGGGATAATTCCTTTTAGAAGTTCAGAGAATGGGGGCATCACAAATGCACAAACGTAAAAAACCCCGATGATGACGATCAGGATCAGAATACTCATGGTTATCTTAAGCCATTTAAATTCACCCGACCAGGCTACCAGGAACGCAAATGTTGTGACGATCCATCCTCCGGCTGCAGGGCTTATGGGTAAAAGACTGCTCATAAATGTTCCTCCTGCAGCGGCTACTGAACCTATCGAAATGGTACCTGCCACAAATTGGGCCACAAGCACAATCCATACTGCCCAGTGTTTCGGTCCGGGAATACGGTCGAACATATCGATCATACCTTCCCCGGTCGAAACCGTATACCGTGCCCCCGACATACCGATCCAGAATTTCAAAAAAATTCCGATAACAATTGCCCATATGATCCCTGTACCCAGGATAGCACCCGTACGTGTAGCTATAATCACCTCACCGGAACCAATGTATTCAGATGCCCAGACAATCGATGGCCCAATCAAAAGGAGAATGGCAAGACCTTTGGGAGGAGAAGAGATGAGGGTCTTATTGTTCATGGGGTATCGTTATTATTATTGAAATACCCCGGTTAACAACCGGGTTTGACTTACAACATTTTGTTTATTTATTGCCGATTGGCAATCGGCAAAACTCACACTCTCCATATTACACAGAGCGTACCCGTATTCCATACCCATTCTCCATTCTCCATGCTCTATGCTTCATGCTCCATGTTACATAGATATCATCTTCCAAACCGTTAACCAAACCGGAATCGCAATTAATGTCACAAAATATGAAATAAAAATGATACCACCGACTTTTTTGAGATTACCCCCGTAGGTTCTGACCTGTAGAATGAAGCCTGTAGCAGGTGCTGCTGCTGCCTGGATCACCAGCACATCAGCCAGCAGAGGCTGGGTTTCATTCAAAGCTAATGTTTTTAATAATAATATGACAAGCACAGGTATGATTACAAACTTAACCAAAAGGATTCTGAATGTTTCGAAAAATCCGGGCAATTCGCGAACTATGCCGGCAAGAGTTGCACCAAGAATAAATGTTGCTGCAGGAACGGTTGCTTTACCAAGCATTTCAACAGAATCAGCAATCACCGGAGGGGTATGATGCTGAACACCTACCAATACAAGTAACAGGGCAAGGATATTTGCGATAAAGGGAGGTTTGATAAGCTGTTTCAGGTTCAGGGTTTTCTTTTCAGTGACAAAAAAAATACCGACACTCCATAATATGGGACTTACCCCGAGAACAACAATGAAGCAATAAACTGCAAACTGATCAAACTGGTCGGTGTATACAAATTCTCCGATTGGAAGAATAAGGTATGCGGCATTATTGATGGAGGAGAGTGGAAGAATATTTTTATGTTTTTTCAGATCTGGCAGGAATAATAAAGCGGTAATTCCAATCCCGGCAAATATAATAATGATTACCGCAACTGGTATCAGCCACCAGAATTTTAACTGATCCGGGTAAAAACCGGTAGTGATGGTAGAAAATATCAGACATGGAAGGAATATGATAACCGTTATTGCAGAAATCCCATCGATATGTTCCTGTTTAATGATTTTTTGCCAGACCAGAATTCCGGCAATTGCCCCGATCAGGAATATCTTAATAATTCCCTGGAATACGGAAAGAAAAGTATTGAGAAAAAGATCGTTCATGCAAGATCAGAAGATTTGGTTCAAAATTTAATTATATGCTAAATGTAAATATATTTAAACAAGAATTCTTGAGACTGTTAAAATTGTTTCTTACAGATTTGCTTTCCAGAAGCAAGATAATGTAATATCAATAGCTATTTGGATTCCTGATTACCGCCTCATTGATCTAATTCAGATGAAAAATCTGCGAAAATCTGCTGGGTATTTGCGCAAATCTGCGAGAAGCCTTTAACAATTTTTTGAACGATTCCAATCCATTTTCACTATTTTGTGACACAGCCACTAAAACCCAATTTGCTTTATTATTTTTGGGAACAATTTTGAATTATTCATCAAAACTAAAAAAGATTTTAAACCACAAAAATAACACGAAGGATAGCACAAGATAAACATAAGGAATATGTTACTTGACTTGGTGTTCTTTGTGTATCTTTGTCGTCAAATAACGGGAATGCAGATCAATTGAACGAAATATTATACATAGGAATAACCCAGTCGTTTTTTGCAGGGCTGATGATTGCCACAAAGCGGAATCCGCAAGTTGCCGACAGGATCCTGGCTGCCTGGCTGTTTCTCATCTCGATTGAGATGGTTTTTGCACTGGTTAATGAAACCATTATCCACCTTTATGAATTTGTTTTTATTCCTTTTACATATGGCCCAATGCTGTATTTATATGTAAAATTTCTTACAATTGAAAATTTGAAATTCAAATGGTATTACTGGCTGCATTTTCTTCCTTTTATAGCAGTATTTACCTCGGCAATCGTATTTCATGGAAGGCCCGTGATAAAACTTGATGATTTCTTTGCTACAGATGCCTTTTTATCTTTCAGGTTGATTTACGGATTATCATTTTTCATTTCCATCACAACCTACAGTATTATTGTTTTCGTTTTTATCAGGCGGCATGAAAAAAATGTGAAGGATCTTTTTTCCTATACATCTACGCGTATTACATTAAGCTGGCTTAAAGTAATTTCTATAAGCTTTTACGTGACCTATGTACTGGTATTTATTGTGGGTGTTTTATTGATCTTTAAACAGGAACTGCCATACGACCCGACTATCGTCTCTTATTTTGGCCTTACATTTTTTGCTTTTGCATTTAGTTTTTATGGGATTAAACAGCCGGGAATATTTCATCAGTTATATCATGAAAGAAAAATTCCAGCCAGGAAAGTTGAGGGGAAAGTAGTCAATGCCAAATACGAAAGGTCTGGTCTGAAAAAAGCCGATGAAGAAAAATACCTGAACAGGTTGGTTAAATATATGGAGACAAAAAAGCCTTACATTGATGTTGACCTGACAATCCAGGATATTGCAGAAGCTTTGGGCATACCCCGGCATTACCTGACCCAGGTGATCAATGAAAAACTGAATAAAAATTTTTACCAGTTCATCAATGAGTACAGGATTGAAGAAGTTAAAAAGTTGTTGGAGGATAAAAACTATAACAAATACACTCTCACATCTATTGCATATGAAGCTGGTTTCAATTCGAAATCAGCATTTAACAGTGCATTCAAGGAGATAGTGGGGATGACACCGTCGGAGTATAGGGAGAAGCAAAGTAATCCCGGGCTTTAGCCCGGGGATATTTCATCCGAAAGGCCTGTCAATTGCTTCTGTCAGCATACCTCCCAGGTACCTTCCACCATCTTCAATCACAACAAAGCAATCCTCTATCCTGATGCCGAATTCATCATAAATGTAAATCCCCGGTTCATTACTGAATGTCATACCGGGACGGAGTGCCAATTCATTGCCTTTAACCAGGTAGGGATATTCATGGCCTTCGAGTCCGATGCCATGTCCCAGCCGATGAACAAAGTATTTATAATCAGGACCGAATCCGGCATCATCAATTACTTTTCTGGCTGCGGCATCGACTGAGCCACAGGTTACACCCGGCCTTACTGTTTTCATGGCTTTCTGCTGGGCTTTTAGAACGATATCAAATACCCTTTTTTGTTTATCCGATGGTGTTCCAAAGACAATGGTTCTGGTTACATCGGATTGGTATCCTTCCACGCTGCAGCCTCCGTCAACCAGTATGATATCACCCTGGTGCAGATCGCGTTTTTGCCGGGTTCCATGAGGGAAAGCGGAAGTAAATCCAAACTGGGGATGTCCTCCTCCCGATACACCCATCTTTGCGTGAGCCTCCCCGATCAGGTTTCTCATTTCTGCAGATTCCATACCTTCTTTTGCCAGTTTAAATGCTTCGCGGTATGCAGTCTTGGTAATCCGGTTGGCAAGATCCATATAGGAAAGCTCTTTGTCTGTTTTAATACCCCTGCAGTTTTCAGTAATCACAGAGCCGTTGACAAGCTGTAATTGAGTACCTGCTGCAGCTTTCCGGATGCCTTCCACAACAAAGTTCCTGACATTGGGTCCGATCGCCAGTTTACCTGAACCGGCATTCAGATCTTTCATGATGGAAACAGCCAGTTCATATGGAGATTCATGTTCTTCCCATATACGGATATCGGATCCGAATTGAATGACTTCCCTGGCCCTCTCCAGTTCAAATGCGGGACAGATCCATATTGGTTCTCCCCGGCGGTTCATGATTGCCCCGAAAAGTCTTTCGCTCTGCCACCATGAAAGATCAAGAAAGTATTTGAGATTTACCCCTCCTGTTATTAGTAAACCATCTGTTTGATTCTGCTCCATCAGTCTTGCCGCCTTCTCCTGCCTTGCGACATAGTCATCTCTTGTAAGAAGCTCAATCCCGGCAGTCATATTTTCCAGTTCCTTGAACTGATCGCTTTCGCTGGTGCAACCGGTAAATATACTGTTCACAAAACCAAAAGTGGCAATACTAACAGTACCGGTCTTAATGAAGTTCCTGCGATGTATTTTCATGATCATTAGCTTTTATTCTTCTGCTATTAAAAATAGTGTATTTGACTGAATATATTTCATCTGAATATTTATTTATACTAATAATGATAGTATAATATTCATAAAGGAATAATATCAACTTTATAATTATATAAAAGGCTTCTCGCACCTGCCTGCCGAATCCGCCAACTGGCGGAGTAGGCAGGGATTAATGCAGATTAACATGCAAATTTTCACAGATATTTTATGAATCTGCGTTAATCAGTGAAAAGATATGCGTAAAACTTGTCCGCCTCAGGCGGATCTGCGAGAAATAAAAATCTGAAAATATCTCCTATCATTCATTGTTGTCATAAATAATAGATTTTGTAAAGGAGCTTCATTTTTATTATCAATTTAATTATTAACGTTTTAAATGTGTTATCCGCTAAGTCAGGACAAGGCTGTAGTGTGTGCTTAGCGGATGGGACAATAATCATGAATATCCTCAGTATAATTGCATGGGAACATTGATTTTTCCGGCGCTGAATGATGAAGAACATTAAATATCTGATGACCTTGATGGTTTTTCTTGAATTCGCGATTCATGTTCATGCACAGGGACTTTTTGAAACGGGTGGTGAGGAAAGTGAAAACAATATGGAACGTCGGATTGAACTCAATGGATATGGAAGGGGGTCCTTATATATTGGGGAAGAAGATGGCAGTGCTGAAGTTTCGAGTGGATATGCGGAAGCAGCTTTCAGGATGAAGTTTATTCCAGACCGGTCTGTCACAATATTTTCAGAATTCCGCCTCAGGGGTGGTTATGAATATGGAAGCAGGATTCTTGAACCAGTATTAAGGGAGCTGTATGCAGATATCTATATTGGAAAATTTGATCTCAGGCTGGGCCATCAGATCATTGTCTGGGGCAGGGCAGATGGGATCAATCCAACAGATAATCTGACGCCGAGAAATTATTTTGTCAGATCACCTGAACCGGACGATATACGGTTGGGAAATTATCTTTTCAGGGGAAGATACAGGCTTACTGAAAATGTCAAATTGGAAGTGATATGGGTGCCATTCTACAGGCACTCCATCTACCGTTTTGATCTCTTTGAAATGCCCGGTTATGTGAATTTTAAAGATACAGAATACCTTTCATGGGAAAGCTCAGGGGGAAATACCGGACTGAAAGCTGAGTTCTTATTTCGCGGGGTAGATGGCTCCCTTTCCTGGTTCTCGGGTTTCGATCCTCAGCCGGGGATTGATATCGATCATCTGGGTATGGAAATGACAGGTGATATTGCTATGGACCTGACTGCGGCAGCATACAGACATCATACAATAGGGGCTGACTTCGCGACAGTTGCCGGCAGTTTTGGTATCAGGGGAGAAGCCGGACTCAGGATCCCTGTGGATGAATACCGGGATAAAATATATACTCCTGAAACAGATTTCAGGTATGTATTTGGAGTTGACAGATCAATCGGGAATTTTAATATCATGGTCCAGTATATCGGGCAATGGGTTCCGGGTTATCAGGGAATGCCGGAATTAATGCTTTTTCAGCAGTTAGAAGAAATGCCTTTCCCGGAAACATTGTCATATACTGAAATTCCTGCCATGATCGATGAACAGATAAGGGGATTCAACAGGATCATTCATGGTCAGACACACCGGGTCAGCCATACTTTTTCACTCAGGCCATCCATGGATCTGATGTATCATACACTCAAAATTGATGTATTTGCCATGTATAACCTGAGCACTGAAGAACTTACTGTTATGCCAAAGCTGACATATAGTGTAACAGATTACTGGAGTATCTCTCTGGGTGGCCAGTATTTCGGCGGCCCGGAAAATACGTTGAATGATATGGCAGGACCAGTGTTTAATGGTGGGTTTTTGGAGGTGAAAAGAAGCTTTTAAGGTAATGTTATATCTGTGGCTGCGCCGCAGCCACAGATATAACACAATAAAAAAAAAATATGAAATCGGGAAAATTTATTATTAAATACCGTTGGCTGATTATCGCATTAAGTGTGATTATTCCGGTTGCTGTGGGATTACAGATATTCAGGGCCGAGATTGATCCTGACCTTGAAAAATATATTCCTGCTGATATGTCCTCAAGGATCAATACTGAACGGATTGAAGAAATATTCGGTGGTGATGAATTGCTGATGCTGATTTTTGAATCGGAAGATGTTTTAAATCCCCGCACACTTGAAAGAGTGAAAAATATACGCCGTGAACTGAGGAAGGTGGAAGAGATCGACCATATCCTTTCAATTTATGATACAAAAAACATGACTACCCAGAATGGGATGTTGCTCGTTGAACCGTTCATTCGTAAGATACCGGATACTGATGATAAAATTGAAAAACTGCGTGAGGATCTTCTTCAAAGTGATATGGCACTTAATGTTATTGTATCAGAAGATTTTACGCTTACATCCATGATCCTGTCCCTGAAATCGGAAACGGTTGATGAAGAGATCGTTGCAAAAGTTGAACAGATTTTACATGAAAATCCCGGACATGAAAAAGTATATATGGGAGGGCTACCTTATATTAAAAGTGTTATTGCCGGTGAAATAGCAAGTGATTTCAAACGGCTCATGATCATCGGACTGGTGATTATGCTTGTCATGTTATATTTATTCTTCAGGGATATCCGTGGTGTTGTTCTGCCATTTACGGTGGTTATTCTGGCAATTATGTTTAGTATGGGTCTGATGCCGTTAATAGGATGGAAACTTTCTATCATCACGCTGTTATTACCCATTATGCTGATCGCGATTGCGAATGATTACGGTATTCATTTGATGGCCAGGTACCAGGAACTGAACTGGGAATACGAATCGATGACCAATGGTAAACTTGCCAGGAGCGTATTTTCAAGCTTAAGAATCCCGATAATGTTAACCGGGATCACAACAATTGCAGGAATATTGAGTTTGTTGTCGCACCGGATGATTCCGGCCAAACAACTTGGGATAATTGCTGCACTGGGTATTCTGTTTGCCCTGGTATTGAGTTTGCTGTTTATACCGGCTGTGTTGTCATTCCTGAAGAAATCGGAAGTATCCAAATACAATCATAACGGTAAAAAACCGGTGTTGGAGAGGATCCTTGAAAGGATTGGAAAACTGGTAACCCATAAACCGGCAAGGATTCTGTTCATTACAACCTTGATAGCTGTTATCAGTGGTGCAGGAGTATTTTTGCTGAAGGTGGATACGGATCTGGAAAAATTCTTTCCGGAAAAACACCCGGTAAGAAAAAGCTCAGAAATCATTAACAAGACATTTGGAGGCTCACAAAACCTTGCGATCCATGTCAATGGAGATATTATTGATCCGTCCGTGATGAAAAGAATTGATCGTTATACGGAAGAGATGGAAGATTATGAGGGGGTTGGAAATGTGCTATCCATCTCAACAGTTATCAGGGAGATCAGTAAAACAATGAATGATCCCTCGGATAATTTGTATAACAGGATCCCTGACAGCAGGGAAGCTATTGCACAATATCTTTTATTGTACAATATGAACGGGAATCCGGATGAACTGGAAAAGCTTATTGATTTTAATTACGAGAATGCACAGGTCATCATAAGGATCAATGACGGGAGTGACGAAACCATCCATAATGTGCTTTCAAAAGTGAGGGAGCTCACTGCAGGCGACCCGAATGTAAAAAGGGTGGGAGGATACGGATATGTCATTGCCCAGCTTGCTGATATGGTTGTGAGGGGGCAGGTTGTATCGCTTCTCATCGCCCTGATTATCATTACGGTCATCATATCTGTTATATTCCGTTCTTTTTCAGCAGGTCTGACCACATCTCTTCCATTGATTACAGCCCTCGTATTCATGTTCGGCTTAATGGGATATTTTGGCGTTTACCTAGATGTGGCTACGGCCCTGCTTTCATCGATCATGATCGGAATAGGTGTCGATTATACCATTCATTTTCTCTGGCGATACAGGGAGGAAAGAATGAAAAATTTGCCGGCTAAAGATGCGGTGATGAAAACCATGACAACAACAGGCCGGGGGATTACATTTAATGCCCTGTCGGTGATCATTGGATTCAGTGCCCTTCCTTTTTCTGCTTTCTCGCCGATAAGATATTTTGGCTTTTTGGTAATTATCTCGATTTTTGCATGCCTCATCGGAGCACTGATCATTATTCCTTCATTGATCCTTCTGACAAGACCCGGATTCCTTGAACCTGAGAATTCACGGGAGAAAAAAGTATTTTTTTCATTGAGGTATTTATTCAGAAAAAAAACCAGAAGTATGGAAGCTTGAAACAGTATAAGAATTAAAGCCTGAATTAGTAAATAATAATGTACCACAGAGAGCACAGAGAACACAGAGTTAAATTCAATTTTCTCAGTGACCTCTGTGTGCCCTGTGGTTTAAAAAGATATTTTAATAAACGTTGCTTTAACAATAAAATAATTATAAGACAATGATTAAAAACATATTATTAATTGGATTATATCTAACGTTGACACCTCTGATGGCACACAGTCAGCCTTCTGCAAAAGAGATCATGCAAAAAACAAGAGTAGTGAGTAAAATTGAAGGCATGGAAGCCATTTCAATCCTTAAAATCTATGATTCAAGAGGAAGGGAAAGAACCAGGGAAATATCCATGGCATCAAGGTTATTCGACAATGGTTCTACAGAAAAACGGATCATCCGTTTTTTAGCTCCTGCAGAAGTCAAAGGTACCGGAATGTTGATCTTTGATTATGATGACCAGACTGATGATATGTGGGTATATATGCCTGCCCTGAGAAAAACCAGAAGGATCGTTTCATCAGAAAAGGGCCAGAGCTTTATGGGATCTGAATTCAGCAATGCAGATATGGCAGCCCCCAGCCTGGATGATTATCGGTATAAGCTTCTTGGTAGCGAAATACAGGAAGGGATTGATTGCTGGAAGATTGAGGTACTACCTGTGAATGATGAAGTTGCCGATGAAACAAGCGTAAGCCGGAAAATAACCTGGATAGGTAAAAAAGACTTTGTTACGAGAAAATCAGAATATTATGACCTTGATAACGATCTGTGGAAAATACTTACAGCATCAGATATCCGTAACATCACGAATGGTAAATTCATGGCTGCATTCATGCAAATGGAGAATGTCCGGAATGAAAGAAAATCGGTTTTTACTTTTGACAGGCTGCAATATAGCCCTGATGTAAAGGTTGAATATTTTACCGTTTCTTTCCTGGAAAAAATTTGATAATCGGTGATTATAGCAATTATAACATTTTCTGCCAGAGATCTGATGTTATTGCATAGTAGTCTGCCCGGGAAAAGATGTTTATAACCAGAAAAGAAGGATTTAAACAGCAGGATTATCGTTTTTCAAAACAGAAACAGATGTCTTAATTAGCGGAATCAAAAAAATGAATTATGTTCGTAGCTGGAATCAATTTGGATTTATTGGATTGTCAAATGATTTTTCCAAAAATTTCTTTTTAATGTTTAGATTAAAAGTTTAATTTCAGACTTTTATTTTATGTTGTCATGGTGAGATTTTTTCGGGTGTGCAAATGAAGATAATCTTGAAGTTTTTTTTTATTATTCTTATTTTTTTTTCATTCCTTGGGCAGTTAGTAGCTCAAACAACCAATGTCTCAAAGGCTACTATACATTGGAGAACATTGTTTGATAATTCCTATGGCCCCGACCACAATC
>CAZGOR010000033.1:0-6300 GCA_964527875.1 uncultured Bacteroides sp.
TTATATAGTTTTTCAAGCGGTTCTCCCACCAGCCTTGCTGCTTTTATAGGTCGCAATTCATATCCGGTTTCAAATTTCTTCGGTTGGATTACATAATTAAAACGTGGTTTAACCGAAACAGAATCAATAATCTCCGGAAGAATATTTATTTTTTGTGCATCTGATAAAGTCGGTACATACGGTTTAACAACAATGATTTCCTTATTTATTCCTTCCTGTGCACGACAAGGTATACTTATGATTAACGCGATTAGAATCAGAATGATTCTATTTACAACTTTCATATAACGAAATTTTATTAATTGATTCTCAGCAATCCCAACCTAAAGGCTAGGGTTATATTTCAGGTCTTCTTTCACACTCTTAAACACAATACTTACTCACACTAATTCACTAATTCACCAATTTACCAATTTACCAGTTTACTATATCTTCCATTCTTCAAATTCACTACTCCTCTTTTATTTCAATTTCCAGGTCTCCTTCATCTGATTCCGGCTGTTCCGCTTCTTCCATCTTCTGGATTTCAGCTTTCTTCCTCATAGCCAGGTCGATGATACCATCCATGGTGTTCTCATAATAGTCGATGATACTCTGAAGTGTTTGAAGAGCCTGGAACCTGTCATCTTTCTCAAGATAAAGATCTGCCAGCAGGATAAATGCCTTGGCCATCCAGTACTGGTGAGGGGTATTCATATCAATGAAATCAAATATTTCATTTTCCGCTTCCTGATATTCCTTCCGGATATACAACAATTCGGCTTTTCTATACTTAGCTTCAGCACCTTCAGGACTCCTCACCTCCTTTGCTATGATCTTAAATTCTTCAAGTGCGAGTGCAAAACGGCCCTGTTCATAAAATGATTTGGCAATTCTATAGTGTGCTTCCCTGGCCAATTCTTCTGATATCTTTTCAATCATCAGGACCTGTCTTCCAGCATCAATCGTGTTCACGTATTCTTCCAGTTCATAATAACATCGCATCTTCCCGATCCATGCGTCTGAAAGGTTGCTTTTCATGTCGGCCACCTCCTCAAGCATCAGGTAATTTTCCAGGGCTTCGGCATAATTTTCAAGGTTATAGTTCAGTTTTGCGGATGCAGCAAGGGCAGGTTCAGTAAATGCATTACGGGGCCGATTGATCACATTCCGGTAAGATTCAAGAGCTTCTGAATATTCACCATCCCGAAGGTGACATTCGGCTTTGTAAAAATACGCCTGAACAAGGAATTTTCCATTTTCAAACCTGTCTATATAATGGCCAAAACTTTCTTTAGACTTATCGCAATCACCGGTCATATATACATTTTCTGCCGCAATATAGGTCAGAGAATCCTGTTCAGAAACTGAAATATCCAGTTGAATACCTAGGTTATCTACATATTCAAAATAATCATCCACCCTGTTCATATCAACATACACATTTTTCATTCCCAGGAGAGCGCTGTTTGCCTCGGGTGTCCCCGGATAATTTTCAATTACCTGCTTATAATAATTCAATGACTCATCATTCTCATCGAGGTTGTAATATATCAATCCAAGCTGCACCATGGCTTTGCTTGCATATGAACTATTCGGATAATCGGTGAGTACTCTTTTATATTGGGGAATTGAATTCCGGGGCTGCTGAAGGATAAAGTAACTTCTTCCTGTCTCATACAAGGCATCCGGGATATATGAAGAAGTCTTGTATTTGTTGAGGACTTCAGAAAGTACTGATATTTTTCTCTCATGCTGACTCATCAATCCGAGGGAAAAACCTTTCTGAAAAAGAGCATAATCCACATCCATCAAAGCGAGTTCAATAGCCTTATCATAATATTCTACTGCAGCCTGGTAGCGTGAATTCAGAAAATGAATATCTCCGATCCGGTTATAACAATCTCCAAGCAATCTGGAACGGTCATTCCCGCTTCTGCTCTCATATTTTCCGAACCATGTCAAAGACTGGTCATAATCCTTCTTTTCAAAATAGGCATATGCCATATTATAGTGGCATGTATTGTATACATCAAGGCCAGCCGCACCTTCAAAAAGCAGGAATTGATTATAATTCTCTATGGCACGGTCAAAATCCCTGAGCCGGTAATACGACTCTCCTTTCCAGTAAATACAGAGCGCTTTCAGGGAAAGATCATACTGACCATATTCCAGTGAAGCGTCAAATTTATTGATCGCTTCATTGAACAACAGGTTATTAAAGAGCTCGAGTCCTCTGAAATAAGCCACCCGCTGGTAAGCCTTTCCAATGTCAGGTGTTTTTCGCCTGATTCTGTCAAGCGATGCAAGGGCATTCTTGTAGTTCTTTGTACTCATGAAAGCCAGCACCAAGTAGTTATAAGCTTCGTCGGTCCTTTCTGATGACGGATAAAGACTGATATAACGGTTAAAAGCACGAATTGCCTCATTGAATGGGTTATAGGACAATTCGTATGTTACAACTGCATAATTGAACAAGGCATCTTCCTTTATCACAGGATCCCAATCCATCCTTGCAGCAGCAGCAAATGAGAGCCTTGCCTGGTATTTCTGATCAAGATGTAGATAACAGTCGGCAAGGTGATAAAGTGCACTCTGACTCAGCTCATCCTTGCCCATTGAGACAGCTTTAAAATATTGCTCAGCATTCTTGTAATCGAATGTCATATAGTATGAAAAACCGATCTGGTATTTATCTTCCCGCAAAACACCACCGGTCATTTCATGATATTGCTCCAGATATGGAAGTGTCTTTTCATATTGTTCAGTCTGGAAATAAGCTTCTCCTATTATCTTTGATACTTCGGCATATCTTTTTTCGGTAACTGTTTCAAGCAGGGGCGGAGCATACCGGATCACTTCATCCCATTTTTTCTGGAGATAATAAATCTGGCTTACATAATAGGGTACAATGGGAGAAAAAGTTTCATCATCACTGAGTTTAAGAAATCCTTCGAGTGCAGTTTCATAATTCCCCTGGTCATAAGCAATATGTGCATAATAATAGGTTGCAGGTAATGCATATTTCTGATCAGTATCCTTTATCTCGTAAAAAGCTATCCTGGCCTGTTCATAATCATCCCGCTGAAAATGACTGTATCCTTTTTTAAACAGATATTCAGCCATATCTTCTTCAGAAAGATCATACTTATCAATATAATCGAACCATTTCAGGGCAGTAGAATAATTCCTCTTTTCATAGGCAAACTTACCCAGCTCGTAATAAGCATGATTGATTTTTGGACTTTCAGGATAACGGCTGATAAAGCGGTATAACAAATACTCCGCATCATCATTGAATAACCTAACAGCACAAAGCGCGTTGTAATACTCTGCATTCTTGGCAATCTCTGAATGATCATCACCATATTTTTCAATCACCCTGGCAAATTGTTCCTGGGCTGCACCATGCTTTTCATTACTGAACAATTCAAGCCCACGGAAATATTCATGGTCCGGATGAATGTCATAAACAGTACGCTGAGCAAACAGATTATTCAGATGACAAAAGACTGTAAGAACGAAGATAAAAACAAAAACCCTGAATTTACGCATAAAGCCATCCATTATTTCCTGCTAAAGTTAAACATTAAAGAACAGTACGGTTTTCATGTCATTCCCTTTTAATTAACAGTTTTTTGTTAATTAATTACATTGGTAAATTGTTAAATTGTTACATTGTTAACCATTTAACAATTTATCAATTTAGCCATTCAACCATCTTTTAAAAGTTATTCAATCACATTTATATACTGTGTTTATGATAATCCCGATCTTTCGATTTTATTGTTCAACGCTTTAATAATGTTTTTATTTTAGACTGAATATATAACTTAACGTATTCGTTGTTCAATTAGTGATGCTATATTTATATTCATTCAGATATTTGTTTGTAATGATGGAAGAATAAGTAAATTGGTATATTAGTAAATTGGTATATTAGTATATTAGTAAATTGGTATATAAATGTGTTTGGGTATTGGGGGGAATGTTGGTAACTTTATAAATTACAGAAAAATGGAAGGATGTTCACAGATTATTGATATATAATGCCTAATTATTTTCTTATATCGAATTGAAATAAACCTGATTACTATTATGTCAATAGACTCGATCATTCAAATTGAAAATGCATCAATTTTTATTTATGATCATCTGGTTCTCCGGGATGTCAGCTTTAATGTCAACAAAGGTGAATTTGTATACCTGATCGGGAAGGTTGGCAGCGGAAAAACCAGCCTGATCAAAACGGTGAATGCAGAATTACCTCTACTCGAGGGAGAAGCAACTGTTGCCGGATTCACCCTTCATGATATAAAAACCAGGCAAATACCTTATCTGCGGAGAAAACTCGGTATCGTATTCCAGGATTTTCAATTGCTTATTGACAGGTCGGTGTATGATAATTTAATGTTTGTCCTTAAAGCAACCGGATGGAAAAACAAGAAAGAAATTGAACGCAGGATTAGCGAGGTACTGGAAAAGGTCGGACTTGAATATAAGGGTTACAAGATGCCTCATCAGCTTTCGGGAGGTGAACAGCAGCGGGTGGTCATTGCCAGGGCACTGTTGAATGATCCGGAGATCATCCTTGCTGATGAACCTACGGGCAACCTGGATCCTGAAACATCCGAGGGTATCATGAACATACTGTTTGAAATCAGCCATGCCGGCAGGGCTGTCGTCATGGCCACCCATAATTACACCCTGCTGAATAAATTCCGTGCCCGTACCCTGAAATGCCAGGAAGGTAGTCTTATTGAACTTGAGGACAGGGAAATTGATTTTGCGGCACTGGAGGAATAGGTTCCTGCTTAATTATGTTTTATGTAAACACATAATCTCCGTCACCATCCTGGAGAAAATAATTTTCGGGCAGAGAATCAGAGAGATCTTTCGAAATAGCTGTATATCTTGGGATCCGTTTTTTATACAACATTGGAGTTCTTGATTCCATGATACAATCAGCTAAATCATTACGGTAAATACTGATATAAAGCACTTTATTAATTATCATATAGTGCAAAATAAAATTCAGTATGCCGGGCAAGCTTCCGGGTGTGTAGTAAAGGTAAGGTACCTTCAAGTGTCCATCCCGTAAAGTAACAATCAGGAATGCCCTGAGAACATCTCCCGATTTGATCTTTACCCATTGATGCAGAAAGTGGCGGGCATGAGAGGTAAAGTAATAACGTTTTGCAAATGTATCAGGGCGGCCTTCAACCACCCATGGATAGTCTCGTATCCATGTCAATTCCTTTCCCCCCCTCTTTAACAGTTCATTCTGACTTAATTGATCTGCCAATCTTGTAATATCGTCGTCAATTGATCCGGCAAATTGCCATTTCATATCCTTATCATTCATGGAAGTCCAGATCTTAAGCCGTATTTCCCAAAAAAAGTTAAAAACAGTATCGACAGCATAGAGCAGCCATCTGAATGACCGGAAGATATTTTTTTTTGCCGGAAGAATCTCCGAAAGGGGGAGTCTGAGATATCCCCTGCAACCCATGATGACTCTACTTTCAAAAAATCCCATCCTGCTGATAATCCGAAAGCTTTGAGGAGTTAATTCGGCAAACATCACTTTCCTATTCCACCGGTCAATAAACCTGTAAAAGAGTGGCATGGCCACCTCTCTGCCATTTACCGGATCGACCCACCAGCAGCTGTTCCAGGCCATCTTTTTATGCATATCACCGCGAATCCAATCAGGCAGGGCACCAATATAACCGATAATCTCATCCTGATCATTATATACGACTATCAGAACGATATCTTCCGGATTTGCTCTTGGATTTTTGGCCTGTGATGTTGCCCTGTGGCACGTAATAGGAATAACAGCACTTTGCTCATATCTATCTGAAAGAGTATATGGAACAAGTTTGGAAAGTGTAAATTCTTCAAATCTCATTTTTCATGGATTAACCTTAGTACAGCCTGACAAATATCTCCGGCAGTGCGGATCTCAAGCATATCGGTAAGATCAAAATGTATCCCGAACTTCTTTTCAACTTCAGAGATCAATATCACATGGTTCAGAGAATCCCAGCGGCGGATGTCGCGTGCAGATGTGGAATCATTTATTTCCAGCCCATTATCATCAAAAACCCTTCTCATAATATCCCTGACATTATTGAAAATTGTATCATATTCCATATCTGAGGCTGTGAAATATTAATAAAGTTTCGCAGATTTATACTTTGATCTATAACACATTAACTTGCAACCTGTAACTTGCAACCTGTAACTTGCAACCTGTAACCTGCAACCTGTAACTTGCAACCTGTAACCTGCAACCTGTAACTTGCAACCTGTAAC
>CAZGOR010000033.1:6400-17204 GCA_964527875.1 uncultured Bacteroides sp.
CTGCAACTTGTATCCTGTAACTTGTAACTGTCAACTTAGATTAATAATTTGAAATAACACCTTACCTATATCCCTTCCCTACCAGCCAAAGAACTCCAAATTTACAATATTCCATGAAACCGATTTTTCTGTATATTTTTTCAGCCATACGGGAAGAATGCAGTATAATATACCTTGCTCCCTGTTTAAAGCATTTTTCAATTGTATACCTGGTTATGACAGTACCATAACCATATCCCCTGTAATCAGGCATGGTGGAAATCATATATAGTCCTGCCACATCGTCTTTTTGAAAAGAAAGTGATGTGGCAACAGGTGACCCTGAAACCATACCAAGATAAAGATTTATCTGTTCCTGCTTGTATATTTTTTTCATTAATCCGGCATCCAGGCTTTTACTATTGAATAATGCATTGTTAACAACGTTTATCCAGTCTTTCAGCAAGGAATCTGATGAGACATTGTGGATGTTCAATCCTGTATTATCATGATCAAAGTCCTGATAATCATCTATTTCAATGGCCATTCCTTTCCAATCGTAAATCACTCTCAGTCCGTGTTTTTCGGAAATGTGGTAAAACTTCTCCGGATCATCTGGTTCAAGGGTAATCATAAACGGAGGAAGATCCTTTTTGCTCATTTTTTCAGCTAATGCTGATATAAAAGCTTCCTGATTCAAGCGGTTCAAATCAATTCTGAAAACATAGTTTGGCCAGTATGCACAGGGATTGCGAACATAGGAGTAATGATCTTTTTCCACCAATTCGAGTCTGCCTTTGAATGAAACAAATTCGTAGAATTGATGAAGATTTGATTCTATGGCTCGAATGTAATCCAATTTTAGTTTAACTTGATAAAATATTTAACAAAATCCCCATTGAAACCCTGTAACCTTGTGATCCTGAAACCATGGTACCTTGCGTCCATTACATCAACTTTATCCAATGTACCCGAATAATATCCAGGTTTACATTACAAGTTATCAACTCACTAATTTTTTCAATTCCGCCTTATTGATCTTCCCTCCGGCTGATTTTGGGAATATATCGATATTATGGATCTTTTCAGGAAGCATATATACCGGCAGTTTTGATTCCAGGTATTTTTTCAGGTCATTCATCTTTACCCGGGCATTTTCAATAAAAAGATGTATCTGTGTTGTTTTTTGCGTTCCCTGAAAAGAAACTGCGACGACATTACTGTCTTTAAGGAAATCTCTTGCATGCTTCTCAATCTCTCCCATCTCAACGCGGAATCCATCTATCTGAACCTGTTCATCAATCCTGCCACAAAACAGATGATCTCCATCCTCATCAACCATAGCAAGATCACCGGTTTTATAGAACCTTTCAATTTTATGGTTATATTCCAATTCAAAAAAAGATTCTTTGTTTTTCTCCGGATTTTTCCAGTAGCCAGTTGTGATCTGGCATCCTGCCAGATATAATTCACCAATCTGGCCACCTGCTACTGATTTCTGATTCTGATCCAGAATCAAAACTTTATTTTCTCCGATTGGTCTGCCAATTGCAACCACTCCGCTATATTGCTTATCTTGCTTGTCTTTTATCCATTCATAAATCAGACAAATTATTGTTGCTTCAGTTGGTCCGTAAACATTATATATCCGGGCATTCGGAATACAACTTATCCAATCGCTGACAAGGCTGTTATCAAGAGGTTCACCACCAAGCAGGCAATATTTTACTTTTTCGAGCCTGATCTTGTCGAAATAAGGTTTGAGATAAGCAAAAGTAGAAGGTGGCATTTTAACAAATGTCAGATCATGATCTCTCATCAGTTTCAATGCATAAATATATTTGATCTCATCCTGGGGAACAGTATAGATACAACTCCCTGTGACTAGAGGTACAACATAGCAAGGTATTGAACCATCAAACGACAAATCATATATTTGAAGAAACCGGTCATCAGGAATAAATTCATATCCACATGAAATAAATGAATGAATAAATGAATCAAGGTTTTTCAGGCTTACCGGAACACCTTTGGGTATACCTGTACTTCCGCTAGTAAACAAAAGGTAGAGAAAATCATTATTATTATTATTATATGTAAGCTGTTCGGGTACAGAATGATTTTTCACAGTATTTTTTGTATCAAATATCATGATATCATCTGCCTTCTTTAAGAAATCCGGGAATATTTCTGATGTCATGATATTTGTAATTCCTGCCATCCTGATGATATCATTATTCCTTGCTTCCGGATTAAGTGGATTGAGCGGAACGAAGATATTCCCGGTAAACCATGTTGCAAGGATTGAGGCATAAGTTTCCAGGTTGTCATTTGTAATGATCCCTATTGTTTTTTGACGGCTATTACTTTTTGATTTGATCAGTGAAATAATATTCCAAACTTTCAAACCAAGCTCCCCGTATGTATAAAATTTTTCCTTTATGCAAAAAGCATTCCTGTTGCTATATCGGTCAAAATTTTTCAGTATGGTGTCGAGGAAGGGCATAATGGTTCTCGGTTATTGGTTTTATTTCTTTTTCGCTGTTTTGTAATGCCGATACTCTTCAGCTCCCGTCTTGGCAGCCGGGGGTTGACTCATCTTCTATTCTCCCCTTACTCCCACTCTCCCACTCTCCCTATCTCCCTATCTCCCTATCTCCCTATCTCCCACTCTCCCCCTCGCCCACTCGCCCTTACGCTCACTCGCCCTTTCGCTCACTCATCCTTTCCCTCCTTCCCTCAGTCACTCAATCCCTCCATCCATTCCTCACCCTTTCTAATTCAAATCTTTCTAACATTCTTCCCGGCAAGTCCTTTCAGCATATAGTATACATATTCTCCCCTGATGAAAAACCTGGCTCTTAAACCGGAATCTTCCACCGGTATTCTCTGGAAATGAAATGGTAAAATCGTCTTTTTTAATCCGGCCGTACCAAATACCATGTCTGCTAAAGGTTTATCAGGATGAAAAACAGCATTAAAAAATTCTGCGGAGACACCATCATCAGTGAAGGGAAAAGAAAAATACCGGTAATCCGGGCCAAAGGTTTCTGTTATCCATTCCAGGCTTTTTTTTGTCTGTTCCAGTTGTTGTTCCAGATCAAGACCGGAATATAAAGGATGATCGAGGCTGTGAGAGCCGATCCGGAATCCCTGATCCTGAAGCCGGGAGATTTGTTCAACCGTCAGATATGGCTTCCTGATTCTCAGAAATGTGGAAAAATCCAGGTCAACCAATTCTGCAACAGTATCCAGTATATCCTGCTGTTCATAGCCAATATTCAGGATTGATCTGACCATATGGGATCTTCTTCTGATATCTGTTCCGAGCCTTGAATTAATGATCTCGTATAAATTCCCGGGATGATCTGCCCGATCGAGCCTGTCAATAATCAGACTGGCTTTATACTTATATAACAAACCTTTATTATCAACAAATTCCGGGTTAATAAAAATGGTTGCAGGAATGCCCTTTTGAATCAGGAGGGGAGCGATCACATCATGAACTTCCTTTAATCCATCATCAAAACTGAGAGCCATGACCGGCTTTTTTAATTTCCTTACACCTGTAATAAAATCTTTCAAATCAGAAAAACCAACCGGCACAAAAGATTTCAATAAGAAATCAAGGTCTTTTATAAATTGCCCGATGGTTCTTATGTTATATGAATATCTGAGATGTGGCAGGTCATCATCACTGACAGTATGATAAAAAGGCAGAATGATGTTTTGTTTTGTTAACCTGGTCAGGGTTCTGACAGGTATCCAGAATGCGGTTATTCCCAGGATGTTCTTGAATAATACTCTTGTCATTATTTACTTTTTTTCATTGTAAAAGGAAAGGTTGATTTTCTGATCCGGGTGTATTGCTTTGCTTCAGCACCAAAACCCTCAAAGAACCTGGCCACTCCGGGAATCATCGATCCTTCAAAATCGATCACCAAATCTTTTCCCGCATTTTTCCCGATCTGTTCATCAACCATAAGAAACATTGCCCGCTTCTCTTTCCCGACCTTATTTGACACTGCATTCAGGTATATCAGCCGGGTCTTTGAAGACACCCATAATACTGCAGCACAGGGCTTATCATTAAAAAATGCCCCGGTTAATTCTCCGTTGCCCATATCAATAATACCGGAGAAGAGATTGTTCAGCCACTGATAATGTTCTGTATTAAAATTCTTTCTATCTGATTCCTGTCTCAGGGAAATATAGGTTTCAATATCAATTCTTCTGAGCGTTAACCTGTTCTGAAGAGCCTTCTGAATATTTCTTCTTGTATTGGTGGAATATTCCGACCTGATACTGTCAATATTCATATTCAGTTTCAATTCATAATTCACTCTTCTCAAAATTTTAAATTCTTTATTATTCAACTCATTTGAAGAATTCAGAGAAATGTCAACATGTTTAAATTTTGTTGGGATATTCTCAAGAAAGGACCTGACGACCAGGTTTGAAGATTTTTCCTTTGCAAAAACGCCGAGTTGCTGTGTTAACACAGGCTGAACCAGATAAGTTATGCCAAATTTTTCTTTCCAGGTCAAAGGGAATACAGCATCATAATCGCCTCTGATCAGTGCTTCCCAGCCGGGTGATACCAGATCGAGATACCATGAATAGGGGTATATTGTTTCAAAACAGGCATTACTGATGCATTGATCCCATTTTGTACGGTTTACGTCGCTATGTTTCAGGTATCTGATCATTACAAATTAAGAAAAACTAACTATTACCTTAAGAACTTTTCTGTAAACCAATATTTAAAAAACGGATCCATGAAATATGCATCCTCTGTATGAAAATCGATAATTTCTTTATTTTCCAGTACTTTCTTGTTTTTCCATACATTTCTTGGTGTACCCAGCCCATATTGATCCATAACAGCATTTGATGTAAATTGAGTTTCACCTTTAACAACGGCTTTTAAAAGGTTTATTTGTGTGTAGCTCAGATTTTCGCAAGTTTCCTGATACAAAATTGCATTCGAACTCAACACCAGATCAACGGCATTCATAATGATATCCTTATCAACCTTTGAATCAGTCAGATTCCATAGATGATGACATAATTGCTGTATATAATCAGGGTGATTATCAGCAAGTTCTACGATCTTCTCAGCATATTCCGAGTTGATTTGTTTTCCGGTATTTGCAAACGACTTGGTTATAAACAATATCCAATGGTCTTTAGGTATCTTATTGAGCATGATAAGATCGCCAAAGCGGTAGAAAGGACGTGATTCCTGATTAAAAATATCTGACATCATATACCGCTTGCTTCCATAAAGGCAATATGCCACTTGCTCATGATGCTGCCAGTGTGCTCTCAGGTCTTCTTCGACCTGAATGTAATTGTCCAGTTTAGCTATATTCTGAAATTCGTCAATACAAATATTTAACTGAATTCTCTTTTTCTTTGCAATTATTTCAGGCAGGTCAATAATTTCACTTTTTGCTTTTTTTACTTCGTTCCAGTTTACTTTCAAAGATAAATCATGTTGTGGATCAACACTAAAAGAAATAGAAGGAATGATGGTTCTGAAAAAGTCTCTTCCCGCTCTCAGGAATTCATCCACTTTAGTTAAACTGGCTTTGAGAATCTCCTGTGCATAGGTATTAAAAAAATCTTCCTCCGTACGGATATTATAGAAGTCAATAAATACAAATTTATTCTTGTCACTCCAAGCTTTTTGAGCTACTTGCTGAATCAGCGAAGTTTTCCCCCATCTTCTGGGAGATATTAATACTGTATTTATCTTACTGGTAATATTATTCCTGATTCGTATTATTTCTTCCTCCCGGTCAATGAAATACTCTCCGGTAACTACTTTCCCAAACCTGAATGGTGAAACTGGATTCATTATGATTATACTTTAAGGTATTATACCTTTTGGTATTATACCCAAAGGTATAAAATATTTTTAAAATTACAAATACCGGATGAAAACTGGAAGAACTTTTCTTCTACAATGCAAACCCTTACCCCAACACTCACACAAACCTGTAACTTGCAACTTGTACCCTGCAACTTGTAACTCGTATCCTGTATCTTGCAGCCGATTTTATCAATTCCTTACAAAATGAAGCAGATTTTTATACACCTCCAGCCACCCTTCCCATTCCCCGGAATCTGAGAATGAATCGTTATGCCAGATGGTTATCAATGTGCCATTTACATCTCTGACCTCTTGAATCAGCTTACCGATTTTCCCGATAGCTTCCGGTGGTGACAGGCATAAATAATCTTTCAGGGTTCTGTCCATTATCTGGAAAGGATAAATCTTCAGTGAGGTTTCCCGTTCATTTAAAAGATCATAAAAATGAAACGGGGTACAAGTTCCGGCGCGAAATCCGGGATGTGAAGGGTATCCTAAACTATAATCCTCATTTATACCCAGTTCCGACAGTTTCTGGTATGTCCCCGGAAAATCCAGTTTCAGGTAATGCTGCCTGCCCCTGGTTATTTCCTTACCTACAATATTGCTCAGTATTTGTAATTCCTTTTCAAGGATATTAATATTCCTATTTGAATGATATGATGGATGGAGGCCTAATTGACTAAAAGCAGAAACTTCATTCACCATTTCTTTAAAAACTTTCTTCCGCGGGTGAATTCCTTTATCATATCTGCCATAGCCAGCTGTCAGAAAAAACGTGATTAATCCTTCGCCGGGGTGTATTTCCTTTATACTGTTAAATGTATAAAACGGATCCTTTTGCTTCCCCGTTAACACATTTAACCGTTCTTTCAGCTTTTTGATGTCCAGCTTTATGACAGACTTCAAAGCACCACCGGCACATCGTATAACTCCTTTATGCCGATATTCATATGGAATATCCACATCGATCGTTGGAATGAATCCGAATGATCTAGTTACCGGTTTCAAATCAGGATATTTGGCTTTCAGAAGATCATAGAACTTGAGGATCCATCTGTCAACAATTGCTATTTCCAATAAACCATTTTTATAACAAATGCTTTTTTTCGCCGGAAATCTCCTATATCGGTCAGGTTTAAAAGGCAGGTATTCTTCATATCTGGTAATCAAGAAAAAAACTGCAGAAAACAGGTCGAAAGGCAGATCTGATTTGTTATTTGCCGGGAATATAACTGTCATATCATACCATTTACCGGATTCCGGATTGATGTCCCTGATATTTTTTTCAAATAATAATCCCGAAGGAGAAATATTGAATTCGTCTTTAAAACGTTCCGGATTATAGCTGAGTTTTGGTTGATCAGCATCGATAAAGAATTCTTTGTCGGATATAATAACTGTTTGAATACCAAGGAATTCTTCAAATATATAATGAATGACATATTTAAGACGAGGGGTAATATGTTTGGAGAAGATTAGCAACTGATAAATTGTTACTTGTTACATTGTTAGTTAATTCAATTGTTATTCAGTTGTGCTTCGGTTGTTGTTATTAATGATGCAAGCACTTTTAAGATCATGGTCATCCTGAACTTGTTTCAGGACCTTCTTATGTGCCATTTACAATACGTCGCAGAAGATCCTGAAACAAGTTGCTAATGACATCAAAGATGTCAATTTATTATGAATCTTGCAGCGCAAGTTCAGTGCTTCAGGATGACCTGGCATGAAACTACGCTGCACGCTTTATTTTTCATACCTTTATATCAAGATTTACGACGGTTATTCCTGCTCCTCCCAGTTGGACATGTTCATCATGAAATGACTGAACAACATCAACGGTCTGGAGATATTCCCTGATAACCTGCCGGAGTATTCCATCACCTTTTCCATGCAATATCCTGATCCGATCAACTTCCACCATAACGGCTTCGTCGATCAATTCACTTACTTCATGAAGAGCTTCTTCCGCACGTTTTCCACGCACATCAATTTCCGGTTTAAAATAAAGTTTTCTCTCGGATATATCCCAGTCAGCATAATCATTTGTTGAATCAACGGGACTGTTCATTTTTTCATAAACTTCCGGAGTGGTTTTTTCCAGTTTACTGACATCCACTTTTGTTGACACCTGCCCGAAATTCACCACGGCCTGGTTTCCTCTTCTTTTGATCACTTCACCCGGCATGTCCTGTCCTTTAAGGAACACGAAATCCCCTTGTCTTATTACATTATCGGTATCTTTCTTTGGAGTCATACCAGATGGCTCCAGTTGTCCAAACCTACGCCTTCTCTCCTTAACTTTTGCCGTTTCATGTTTAATAGATTCAATTTTATGATGTAATTTTTCTTCTTCCGGATCTTTTCCAGTTCTCATTTCATCCTGTAAAGCTTTCAGTTCTTCTCTTGTTTTTTTGGTCCGTTCCTTTTCTGCCTGAGCTTCCCTGATCTCCCTGATTGTTTTCTCAATTTTCTTATTAGCCTGTGAGATTAATTCTTCAGCTTCTTCCCTGGCTTTCCCAATAATTGCTTCTCTGTTTCTTTCCGTGAGTTCCAGTTCCCGTGAATATTTCTCCAACACTTGTTGCATTTTTTTCTCAGCTTTCCTGATGTTATCACGCTTAGCTTCCCAGTATCTTTTATCACGAATGATCTCTTTCAGGTGCCGGTCAAACTGTATATGATCCTCTCCCACTCTTCCGGAGGCTTCCTTTACAACATCTTCAGGTAAACCTATATTACGGGCTATTTCAAAGGCAAAACTACTTCCCGGCTGTCCTGTTTCCAATTTGAACATAGGCTGCATTTGTTGCATATCAAAAAGCATGGCTCCATTTTCAATTCCTTCGGCTGATGAGACATAATGTTTCAGGTTACTGTAATGAGTTGTAATGACACCGAAAATCTGCTTTTTATTCAGTTTATCCAGGACAGCTTCGGCTATTGCCCCACCCAGTATTGGTTCAGTACCTGCACCAAACTCATCGATCAGCAACAGGGTAGCGTGATCGGCATGACGAAGGAAATACTTCATATCCATCAGATGGGAGCTGTATGTACTCAGGTCATTCTCAATTGATTGTTCATCACCGATATCAATAAAGATTTTTTCAAAAATTCCCGCCCGGGATGTCTCTTCCATCGGAACAAGTAATCCACATTGTAACATGTACTGAAGCAAGCCAACCGTTTTGAGGCATACTGATTTTCCTCCCGCGTTCGGTCCTGATATCAGAAGTATCCGCTGTTGCGGATTCAAATCGATAGTCAGTGGTACAACCTTTTTCTTCTCTTTACGGTGGGCTAGAAGCAGTAAAGGATGAACAGCATTTTTCCAGGAAATCAAACGATCTTCCTTTATTTCAGGCAGGTCTCCACCGATCTCTTCGGCGAAAAGAGCTTTGGCCCTTATAAAATCAATGTTTCCAAGAAAAGTATTTGATGCCAGCAGATCATTCGTATATGGCCTGATATCATTGGTCAGCATGGTCAATATCCGGATAATCTCCCTCCTTTCAGCATATTCAAGCTCTTTAATCTCATTATTCAACTCAACTACTTCCACAGGTTCAATGAATGACGTTCTGCCGGTTGCAGATTCATCATGGATGATTCCCCTAATCTTCCTTTTAAATGCCGCATTAACGGGAATGACGGGACGACCATTGCGGACAGAAATTTCTGCATCCTTATCCACAATCCCTTCAACCTGAGAAGATTTCATGACACTATCAAGCATCTTAGTTACTGAAGAATGCATACGGGCAATAGCCTGTCTGATCCTAACCAGTTCCTTTGAAGCGTTGTCCTTTAATTTTCCGTTCTTTGTAAGTATCTTATCAATCCTTTCAGTAACAAATGGATAGAACTTTACCTGCCGACAGATCGAAGACAGGTAAGGATAGAGATCTTTTTTTTCATTTTTGAAAAATTTCAGGATCCTTTTTACAGTGTCCAGTGATCTTCTGAGATCATATACTTCCTGCAGATCAAGGTATGATCCTTCAACTTTAATTTTTTCCAGTGACAGAGATACATCAACAAAATATCCAAGGGGAAATTCTTCTTCATTATTAATACGCAGGAACTCAAATGTTTCGTTGAGAAGCCGTCTTATTATTTCAACATCATCTGAAAATCTTATTTCACCAATCCTTTTCTTCCCCAATTCAGAAAGGCATCTTTTCCCGATCAGTTCCCTGATCCTGTCAAATCCGATTTTTTGCTCAAAGTCTTTTGGATAAATCAAGTTTGGATAATTATTCAGTTTTAATCATTCAACAAAATTATTCAAAAAAATTCAACTTGCTTTTTTATAAAATATTGTATTTAAAAAGCAGAAGAGTAATAATAAACAATGTGAAGTTACTGAATATCGTGGGAAAGAATTCCTGTATCAAAAAACAACAAATTTAATATTATTTCAAAAATAGATTTTTTATTTATGATTGAATCTGCCGATCGATTGATATATACCCGGACAATCGTATTATAATGAATATGTTCCGGACTGTACCTTCGTGATTTTTAAAGAAGCCATATATTAAAATATTAATATCTTTGTTTTAGTCTCATAACAATTTATTACCTGGTTAAAGCAAAAACCATTAATCCTGTTAATTATGAAAAAAAAAATCATTTACATATTAATAACAGTGATAACTGTTTTATCACTATTCACCATGTGTGAAAAAGATCCCCCAAAAGTTTCCTTTACCCACAGTTCCGATAGTTATGAAGCCGGAGACACAATAAATTTCACCAATACAACCTCAGAAGGCGATTCATATAAATGGGCATTCGGTGATGGAACCACCTCAACTGAAGAAAATCCCTGGCATATTTTTGATGATCCCGGCAACTATGAAGTTTCACTTACAGCAACAAACAGTAATGGATCAGACGAAGCCAAACAAACAATTACTGTCAGGGAACAGACTATTC
>CAZGOR010000034.1:0-17143 GCA_964527875.1 uncultured Bacteroides sp.
TTCCGAAAAATGCTGTCAGTAAAATGACAATCATAAAGCCAAGAACGGAAAGACTTAAAACGGAAATGAATTTTAAAAAGGAAGGAATAAATTGTAACCAGGTAACTGCTTCATAAAATATATCCGGAAGCAATTTTCTGAAATCAAGGAAGATAAAAATTGTAAAAATAAAAAAGACCAAGGCAACAACAAGCCTGATCTTCTTTAAATGAACCTGTTTCATCTGTTTAAAATTTTTTGCATTTGTAAAATGTGCAAAAAATTTTCACACATTCAGGAACTCACATGAATTTTATACATGCGAACATGTACAATTAGCATGGAAAAATTCATGTTCGTTTCATTTAATCAGATCGTAATTCTGTTGATCGAAAGTTTTGTCAGATCAGAAGTACCAACTCCCATCTCATTGGCTATCCGGATGTGGCCAATTTGCTCAGGCTCCATACCAAATAGTTTTGTTGCAGCCGCATCTGCTGTTACAATATCTTCTGATATCAAAAGTGACTTCATTTCCACGACATCCGATAACGATACGCCTCTCGGGCCATTTCTTTTCATAACCCGGTAAGCGTCTACAACATTCAGGGTTGGTTTGATCTCTGATGCAAAATCAGCAATGCACTGATGGAGATTATTATCATGCCACCACCTCCGGTTCCACATAACACCCATCAGGTTTTTCATTGAAATTGTCAGTGTGGTACCACCATGAGTTTTAAGGATCGGTACATTAATAAATATGTCCGATTCCAGGATCAGTTCATGAACCTTGTCAGACTTCAGCTTTCTTCCATTCTTAATAGCTACCTGATGATAATAGGATTCACTGTTACCACTGACGATTTTAGCCCCGGCATCCCTGGCAGCTTTCTCAATGCCGCTGTTACTATAAGTTCTGGTCCACTCATTGATGGTGTGGTCAAATACATACACGGTTTTTGCCCCGGCCGACAAGCAGTGTTCAACAATCCTTGCTACCAGTTGGGGATTTGTGTTGGCACCACGTTCAGGCGAGGTGTCCCATCCGATATTCGGTTTAATCACGACTGTCTGGTTCGGTTTTACATACCTTTTCATACCCCCTAATGACAAAATAGCCTTGTCAAACATTGCCCCGGGCTCTCCACCTTTAACGGCAACAAGATCATGGGATTGTTCCCTGATACCTTTACCAAAAACACTCTCGATCGAGCCTAATGTCATAGCCGAACCAGCTAAAAAACCGGCTCCTGCTCCTTTGATAATAAAATCTCTTCTTTTCATATGTTAACGTTAGTTCAATATTGCTTCTATAATAACTTATTAATTTTTAGATTAATATATTGCAGGAATTCTATTCTTCCATGATTAGCATATTTCCCAAAGGTATTAACTTATGCTTTTTTATTCTGATCTCATATAAAATTTAACAATTATTTAAAATTCAGGCTTTTATTATCTTTTATACGTTTATAGCTTAGTTCATAAACCTGTATATTCTTGTTTTTCCGGTGCGAAGTTAAAACTTTATATCAATCGTTATCTTTAAACTACATTCCAAACTTTTTAAATTGAAAGAATCTAAATAATACTTGATACTTGATGCTGAATAATGGATAGAAAGAAAGCTGATATAATGACGTAAAAGAGGTTCTTCCTTACATGTTTGAAGAAATCGATAGTAATTTATAGATCATAAAAGTAACCATTGATCTTGTTTTATCATCTTCGTTACAGATAGTTGAATGATTGTTCTGTAACATACAAAACATTTGTTAAACTGATCATCATGAAAAAATAATATAAAATACAGATGTTTTGGCATTTACCCTTCCAAATTAAAGCCTTATAGGAAGGCATTATAGTAAGTTTTTGACTTCTGTAGATGAGAAAGACTAACCGGGCTGGATTTCTTGGAGAAGTTGCCTCATTAAATTAAAAATGAGGTTGAATCATTAATTGCTGTTGAGATATGGGAGAAAAGAAAAAACAACCTGATATACTGTCAGAACGAGAATCTTTAGTACTGAAATTAATTGCTGAGGGATTTACTACCAAAAGCATTTCATCAAAATTGAACATATCTTTCAATACTGTAGAAACGCATCGTAAAAACATCCAAAATAAGTTGAATGCAAAAAATTGCACAGAAGCTGTTTATAAGGCAACTAAATTGGATATTATTTAAAAAATCACTGAAAACAGGGATTGACCAATATTATTTAATATATTAAATTTGATTAAAGTAATCTATCCCAATCTCAATATAATAGAAAGTTCAAAATCTCACTTTGAGTAAAAATCTCAGGCTTAGTAGAACAATGCTGATAATTCCCAGATTCCATTTTTTATGAGATGAAACGTGTTATATGAAGGTTGTGTACGCAACTATTTTAATGTTAGAATCATCTCCATTATAAAAATCAACATTGAATATTTTATTATAGCTGAAAATGAGGGTAATGTTTTTTAAATGCTAAAATTTTTAAATAATATTTTTTATATGCCATTATATATATAAACTGCGAAAGTGCTGTCAAATAAGCCCTGCACCAGGTGTCAGACAGTGCAGGGCAATAAAATACTCTATGTTCAAAACCGACTTTAAACTTTTATGTTATGAATAGGATAATTCAAATATTTTTTTTTATATGCCGTGTTTACTGTAATCGTAATGAATTGTCTGAAAGAGTCTGTTGAGCCGGCAAATGACCTGAATTGTGATACTAGGCAAAAATTTTTATCTGTTGAAAATTAATAAAGAAGTCTAACAAAAAATTCGAAACCATGATAACAATAATTAGAATGTTATTCTTATACGGAATAATTTTATTTACGGCTTCTTGCTGTGAGAAAGAAGACAACGTTAATAATAAGAAGTCTTTACAAATTAATGAGGAAATAATTGGAGACTGGGTAAATACGATTAACATTAAAGATACTCTTTTTATAAACGATACGCTTATCATGAGAAGTGATACTATACGTGGTCCTGTGTTTGGTTATCCTAATCATTGGTATAACTATACTATTCTTCCGCCCGATAGTATTAAAATCAAGTACAGGGGTATGTATGCCATATATTGTCCTGAAACAACTTTTTATATGTCATTAGATAAACAAGAAATGATTTTAACAATTGAAAATTTGAATACTTACTTTCCTGAATATCCAGGAGATACATTTAAAAAAATTAACTGACTAAATAAATGCTATGAAAAATTCAGCAATAATTTTTTTATTATTTGCATTAGTTAGTAATCCATTTTTTACTGGATTTGCAATTGCGCAAATATCCAGAGGAGGGACACCTCCCAGTGAGATATATTCTGATTTAGAAAATATCAATAATCTGCCTGTTATTATATACGAATTCGCAACCAGGGGGACAAGTAATTGTTGAAGCCGAAACCTGTTGTGGAGGTTGCGGAGTTTTGGAGATTCTCGTGGATTATTTGGGTGAGTATTGGGATTGTGGGGACGGATATTATATGGCATCTCCCAATCCGGCAGACAATTACATAGATATAGATATTGACAAGGAAAAAATGACTACCGAAGGTTTAAGCGTTGGAAAAGAACATGTTTTAACAATGGTTGATAAAATGGGAATGGTAAAATATACAGCTGAGTTCAAAGAATTCCCGTACAGGATTAATACAAGTAATTTGCCAGATGGGCTGTATATTATCAATCTTATTTATGAAGGCAAAGCCTTTTCGATAACAATTATAATAGAACACTAATAACCAACCCGTAAAATAGAAAAACAGCCGGTGTAAAGCCGGCTGTTTCAGAAGACAAAATATTTTTGATCATAATTCTTTTTTAAATACCAGGTATTTTCAGATTTCCTCTCAATTTTCTGACGCAAACCTGCAGCCTTCTTCCCATTGCGACAATTACAACAATCGCGACACTGCAACCTCTATCCTATCTCCCGTCAACTGAAGCTGACGACAATTGATATTATTCCCTCCTCCCTGATTCCCCGCGGAGAAGGCAGGAGCCTTTGTCTCAGCCTTAGCATGAAACAAAATAGTTTTGCTAAAAAAAACTAACTTTACACCCTTAAATATTTTACCGTACCAGTTAAATCATACAAGGATAATGACTGTTTTATATTACGATTGTTTTTCGGGGATCAGTGGCGATATGAACCTTGGGGCCCTGGTAGATCTTGGTGTTGATCAGGAATACCTGAAGTCGGAACTTTCCAAACTGGATATGAAAGGTTATATACTGGATTTTAAAAGTGATCACAGAAAAGGTATTACAGGAACCAGGGCAATTGTTGAAATAAGTGAGAGAAATGAGGGAGAAAATAAAGGTACTGTACATCAGAGTTCAGAAGGACATCAACACGGTTCAGAAGGACATCAACACGGTTCAGAAGATCATCAGCACGATTCAGAAGGACATCAACATGGTTTAGAAGGACATCAACACGGTTCAGAAGATCATCAGCACGGTTCAGAAAGTCATCAGCATGGTTCAGAAGGACATCAGCACGGTTCAGAAGGACATCAGCACGGTTCAGAAAGTCATCAGCATGGTTCAGAAGGTCACCAGCATACAGGACACAGGAATCTTAATGATATCACGAAAATTATTGAACAGAGCCGCCTCAATGAGTTTGTAAAAAATAAAAGTCTCGAGATTTTCCATAAAGTTGCTGAAGCGGAAGCAAAAATCCATGGCAAATCCATTGAGGAGGTCCATTTCCATGAGGTTGGTGCCATAGATTCCATTGTTGATATAGTTGGAGCTGTAATCTGTATAGATTACCTTAAACCTGACAGGATCATATCGTCCAGTGTAGAATTAGGGAGTGGTTTTGTAGAATGTGAACACGGTACTTTTCCTGTGCCTGCTCCGGCAACTGCTGAAATACTGAAAGATATCCCCGTTAAATATGGTGCCGTTCAATCGGAAACCACCACACCGACAGGCGCAGCCATTTTAGCTTCTTTTGCAGATGAATTTACAGATAAGGTGCATTTAAAGATCCATAAGACAGGTTATGGAATTGGAACCAGAGAACATAATATCCCCAATGTACTCAGGGTATACATGGGTGAACTTGAAGTTCCTGCCGATTCAGGATTGGAGATGCACACCGCATCTCTCATTGAGTGCAATATTGATGATATGAATCCCGAAGTATATGGTTATATCATGGATCAATTGTTTGAGCAGGGGGCGGATGATGTATTCATTACACCCATCATCATGAAAAAGGCCAGGCCTGCATCAAAACTGAGTGTATTATGCAGCCCGGAAAATGAGAACAATCTGACCGAGCTTCTCCTTACCCATACAACCAGCCTGGGAGTACGAAAACACAAAGTGGAAAAAACACTGCTCAAGCGGGAATATCTGAAAATTGAAACCAGATATGGCCCGGTTACATTAAAAACAGCCATTTATAAAGGGAAAAAACTGAAGTCCAAACCTGAATATGACGATTGTATCAAACTGGCCAGGAAAAATAAAGTACCGGTTCATGTGATCTACGAGGAAATACATAAAATTATTGCAAATATGAATACTGATGCTGGCTGAGGAAGATACAAAATATAAGCAGCTGATCGATTACCTGGAAAATTTAGGTGGTGCAGCCATAGCATTTTCGGGTGGGGTAGACAGCACCTTCCTGTTAAAAGCATCAAAGGATGCCCTTGGGGATAAAGTGCTCGCGATGACCGTTAAATCACCCTATATCCCTGACTGGGAAATCAGTGAAGCAAAAGAAATAACAGCTCAATTAGGGATTCAACACATTATAACGGAAGTACCTGTTGCAGAACAGATTATGAACAATCCTAAAGACCGGTGCTATCTATGCAAGACTTTTATTTTTACCAGACTAAAGGAAATTGCCAGTCAACACGGATTCAAACATGTAATCGACGGATCCAATAGTGAAGATTCTGAAAATGAGCGTCCGGGTATGAAGGCATTATTAGAACTGGATATAAAGAGCCCATTGAAAGAAACCGGGTTCACCAAGAAAGATATCAGAAAATATTCATGGATCAACAATCTTCCTACATGGGATAAACCGGCATACGCCTGTCTTCTGACACGTATTCCATATAACACCTCACTGGAAGAAGAAATTCTCAGGCGGATCGAAAAATCTGAAAAATTTCTGATTGATCTTGGTATCCGGGCTGTGCGTGTGAGGGTACATGATAACCTTGCCAGGATAGAGACCGAACCCTCGCTGATTAAAAAAATATTTCAGGAAAACTTATTGGAAAAAATTAGTCAGGAGTTGAAAAGTTATGGGTTTAGATATGTTACACTGGATATTGAAGGTTACAGACCAAGTACTTAAAAATTAATGATTTCTTTGATATAAACGAATATATTAATATTTAAATATTTATAGTGCTGTGGGAATGTGTCATAACTTAATTTTTATATCTTAAATTAAATGATTTATTGTTATTTCCCGCGGATTCACGCGGATAAAAACGCTGATTCACGCAGAAATAATAAATTGTAATTCAGCAATCTGCGAAAATTTGCGTATTGATCTGCGAATATCTGCCCTGTGAAATATCCTTATAGGATTTTTGCTCTGCAAAAATTTCACAGGGTCTGCGAGAACTCTTTTAATTATTTAAATTGATTAATTAACAACCATGAAGAGTGAATTCATCAAAGATATCCTCAATAGTGTAAGTAAAGGTACCCTCAGTGTGGAGGATGCACTCAATAAATTGAGGGATTTGCCTTTTAAGGATCTCGGACACACCAAAATAGATAATCACCGTGAATTACGGACCGGATATCCTGAAGTTGTTTTTTGTGAAGGCAAGACTGCAGAACAGGTTCGGAGTATCATGGAATATATGGCTGAAAAAAAGGTCAATATCCTGGGAACAAGAGCCAGCAGGGAAATATATGAAACGGTTAAAAAATCACTTCCAGACGCTGAATATAATGAGCTTGCCAGAACGATCACACTTGATTATGAAAAGAAAAAAGCCACGAAAACATTCATTGCCGTTCTCACTGCCGGTACTGCCGATATACCTGTTGCAGAAGAAGCAGCTGTAACCGCGGAGATTTTCGGTAACCGTGTCGAACGCTTTTTTGATGTGGGTATAGCCGGGATACATCGCTTGTATCATAACCTTGAGAAAATCAGAAAAGCGAGGGTTATTATTGTTATCGCAGGAATGGAAGGTGCTCTCCCGAGCATTGTCGGGGGACTCGTGGAACAACCCATCATTGCTGTTCCAACAAGTATGGGATACGGAGCTAATTTTCAGGGACTCTCTGCCTTGCTCGGCATGCTTACAAGTTGCGCCGCCGGTGTCGCTGTCGTTAATATTAATAACGGTTTTGGAGCAGGTTATATGGCCAGTCTCATTAATAAATTAACCTGAGATAGAAGTGAAAATGAATATTCATTCAATGAATTTGAAAGATTTGCAAATGAATGATTATTCATGGAATAGTGGAATGTTGGAATACTGGAATATTGGAATACTGGAAGAAGAAGTAAATTAGTAGATTGGTAAATTGGTATATTAGTGTGTGTGTGAATTGGTGTGATGAGTGTTGGTAACTTTATGAACTACAGCAGAAAGTTCATGAGATCTGCCTTTGTAAATGTTCCGGCAGGCTGGAATCCCGCCTGTCCCGATGAAAATCGGGGATAGCAAAACGTATCGGGGGAATGTTGGAATGATGATATATAATTAGCATTTTGATGAAAAAGACATGTAACTTGTAACCTGTAACCTGTTTTATCCGCCGAAACGTAGTGAAGGCAAGCAACTTGCAACCCGGATGCTTTTAACTTTGAAAAGTAGCATATTAAAACAAACTATGAATCACCGGACTGCATTATTGTCCATCGCCTATTTCGGTCCAATACACTACTTTTCCAAACTCCTTGAATACGATGAAATCCTTATCGAAAGGTATGAAAACTATACCAGGCAGACTTACCGGAACCGCTGTATGATCTATGGCGCAAACGGAAGATTATCACTCAGCATACCAGTCCGGAAAGGTGATGAACACAAAACCCTGATTAAGGATATAAGAATAGACAATAACAAGAAATGGCAACACCTTCACTGGAGAAGCATTGAATCAGCCTATCGCTCCAGTCCCTTCTATGAATTTTATTTTGATGAAATTACCGGGTTTTATAAAAGAAAATATGATTTCCTGTTCGATTTTAATATGGAAATACTTCATGTAATATTAAGAGTGCTTGAAGTAAATGTGAATATCAGATTAACCGATGAATTTATTCCGGTTGCCGGTAACAATTTTGATGATATGCGTGACTTCATTCATCCTAAGAAGTCATACCAGAAGGATCCTTCTTTCTCACCGGTTTTTTACAACCAGGTGTTTGGTTACCGGCATGGTTTCCTTCCCAACCTGAGTATTATTGACCTTATCTTCAATGAAGGGCCGGGTGCAGTTGAAATACTAAGAAATAGTATACATACAAAATAAAAGATGCCACTTTTTAAAAAAGCGGCATCTTTTATTTTACAATCCTTTATTTAGAACCTGAATCCCAGGGTTGTCATAAAATTCAGTTTTCTCCCTTCAATTTTTGCATTAAAAGCATCCTCGTCGTAAAGGTTATACTTATATTCATTACTGATGTTCACCGCACTGATATCGAAGAAAAATTTCTCACTGCGGAAACCAAATCCCCCTGAGTAAAGCATATTATAAGTATTAACTCCGGGAATATCATTGGCATAAGGACTGCCATAAAAAGCAAGACCTGCCCTGAAATAGAATGGTTTCAGGACAACTTCGCCACCGGCACGAACATTGGATGTTAATTTATAGATATCTCGTATATTCTGGTTAGCATCAATAAAGTCTTCCGCATATCCGCTATTCATATTCATAGTGGTATAATCAACAAGTTCATAATCCAGATTGATCGTGGCAATTTTTTGAATTTGAAATCCCACACTACCAATCGCTCTATAAGGTGTTCTCAGCCAGTAATCGAAAGTATTTACCGGTGATTGTTCGCTGGTTGAAGATTCTTCATCAAAAGTTCCCTGCATATCTGTCCAGAATTCTTCCCTGATCTTGTAAAATGTTGGAATATGGAATGCGGCGCCAATCCTTATCAGGTTGACCGGACGGAGGATAATGCCGAATTTCGCTGTATAGCCTGTTCCAAATACATCAAGATATTCACTGAATCTGAAAGAATTGAGATAATCAATTGATCCCAGATCATCCTCTTCCGATGTGATAATATCCTGGTTAAATCGCAGCTGATGAATACCGAATGTTGCACCTAAATAAAACATATTGCTGAAATTTGTTCCTATTCCGAATGCATATTCTCCAAGACCACCTTTTTCCGTGATCGTTTGTCTTTGAAACTGGCCGTATCCCTGATCATTGATATCATTTCTATAACTGAGCATCAGGGTGTCATAATAGATCAGATCGGCATACCATGCCAGTTGTTCATAATATGGATCGAGGTTATCAGGATTAAACTCTCCGGTTGCATTCGCATAATTCACAAAATTATCGAGGTATGAACTGCTCGATGAACCTCCATTCTCAGGACGCTGAGTAGAAACAGGCAGAATATCTTCAGGAACTTCAGGCATTCTGGCTTGCATAATTGTATTCCTGTGAAAATTATTAAGTCTGTTATACCCCACACCAAAAGAAACAGAAATAAAACCAGCTTCATTTCCCGTAAGATGTGTGGATACAATCCCCATATTATTGAGAAAGAACTGATTCTTAACATCTGTTATTGATGAACCCAAATAATTGGCATTTGTTTTATCAAATGCCAGTCCGGGTGAAAGCACAAACTCTGTACTCCGGTATACTCCGAGACCGGCAGGATTTATGCTAAGTGATCCAAAGTCACCACCCAGGGCTCCAAATGCGCCGGCCATACCGGATACCCTACTTGTTCCGCCAAAATAATTCTGCGA
The DNA here is from genome assembly GCA_964527875.1 of uncultured Bacteroides sp. Taxonomy (GTDB): domain Bacteria; phylum Bacteroidota; class Bacteroidia; order Bacteroidales; family SM23-62; genus LJUQ01. The sequence continues at coordinate 9,954 of CAZGOR010000034.1, forward strand.
ATATCTCAGGGCATCGGTTTCATTTTGAGCCATTACAAACAATGAGCTGAATGCAATGACAAACATTATTGAATATATTCGTTTCATTTCAGTTTTCATTTTTTATTGAATATAAAATATCCCTTAACCAAATTGGTTTCATGATTTTAAATAACTATTTTTCAGGCTATTACCTTCTTGCGCCGCTACTTCTTGAAGAAGAAGACCTGCTTCCGGAAGATCTGCTGCCAGAACTGTAGCTCCTGCCGCTGGAACCGCTGCTGTAAGATCTCGAACCGCTGCTATAGCTTGAAGACCGGGAGCTTGAGCTACTGCTCGGTCTGGAATATGATGAACGGCTTGAGCTACTGCTCGGTCTTGAATATGATGAACGGCTTGAGCTGGATCCTGAACTTGAACTTTTATATGTTCTGCTTGTGGTTCCGCTGTATGAACTTGAGCGGGAACTGCTCCTGTTATAGCTTGGTCGTGTCGTACTTGGTCTACTATAACTAGGTGTATAACTCCTCCTTGTGGTAGTATTATACTGTCTTGAAGAAGTGTTATTCCCGCTGGAATTTCTTCCTGAATTGTTTGTACTACCAGTAGTACTTCTCCTGGTTGTGGTAATACTGCTTTTTCGGTAAGAGTTGGGTGCAGATGTACGTGATCTGGTCATATTGGTCGTACTACTTTGACGAGTAGCAGTCCTGCTTGAGGAATAATTACTATTCCCCGAACCCGAGCGTGAATCCCTGCCGGTAATGGCATTGTTCCTGCCCGAACTGGTTCCGGTGGTAGAAGTTGAAGATGGCCTTGTACTCTTTGTAGCACTTTCAGGACCGGTTGAAGTTCTTGTACCACGTGAGCTGATTATATGATCACTTCCTCTTCCACTCACCTCACTGGAATTTTGTTCATTGGTTGTATTATATCCATGTCTTGATGCTCTTCTTCCGTAAGTGTGATCTCTGCCAGCTGCATATCCCCAATCCGCATAAGAGTAATAGTATGGATAATACCCTCCACCCCAATAATAACTGTCATAGTAACCACGGTTGTAACCTGCCCAGTAACTTCCATAGTAAGGATAATGCCATCCATAATACCAACTGGGATAATAATAAGGACGATACCAATTCCAACCCCATCCGTAACCGAAACCGACATGAAAACCGGTGTACCAGGGATCATAATACCAGGAACTGTAATACCAGGGATCATAATACCAGGGATCATAATAGGAAAATCCGATATAAGGAGAATGAAACCTTCTTATCCTGGTAGCATAGGAAACATTATCCTGATAAACGTCTCCATAATAGTAATGATTATGGACGATGGGCTGATCATCCTGATCTTCATAATAGATATACTCATTAGTACCAGACTCATCATAATAGACAGTATCAGCCTCCTGGAAAGTCTCATCTTCAGGATTATCCGTACCATATAAATACTGATCCTCTAATTCCATCCTGTATTTTTCATAATCACTCAGTTCTTCCTCTTCAGTATTTTCTGCCTGAGTTTGCAGCTGAGGCTGTGCCTGTGTTTGTACTTCAGGCTGAACCTTGGATTCGGCAACGAAAGCCTGGTTTCTTTCATTGGCTGGAGTGTAATACAGATCATCATAAGATGATATTCCGGCTCTATAGGTGGAAGAACATGCACCCAAGAAAACCGCCAGAACTGTTAATATGGTAAGTTTAGTTTTCATTGATCATCCTCCTGGTCGTTTTGTTTTTTTTCTGCTTAATGAAATGCAAATACTATACCAAAATATTAAACCAACCCGGGAATTTTCCCGGCATTTATTCATAAATCTGCTCTGAAAAGTAAGAATATACAGGAAAACCACTACTAAAGGGGATTTCCTTTATGATAAAATAAACACTTTTCAGAGCATATTCATTAAATTTTAAGGCACCTCTATATTACGAAGAAATGAACATAAATAAAAATGAAGAAGTGTTAATTTTTTATCATTTTGGTTTAGCCTGTTTACATGATGTATTGATATTTCTTAATAATTAAATCCCGCAACGGGTTTAAAATATTTTTTTTATTATTTACTTTGCATTTTCTCCTTTAATATTCAGTATTATACATTATACCAGCATAAAATGCCAAAAGAACTTACACCGAGAGCAGAAGATTATTCACAGTGGTATAATGATCTTGTGATCAAGGCAGGTCTCGCTGAAAATTCTGCAGTAAGAGGATGCATGGTGATCAAACCTTATGGATATGCAATATGGGAAAAAATGCAGTCTGTCCTTGACAGAATGTTTAAAGATACAGGTCATTCAAATGCATATTTCCCGTTGTTTATACCAAAATCTTTTTTTACCAGGGAAGCAAGTCATGTTGAGGGTTTTGCTAAAGAATGTGCGGTTGTCACGCATTATCGCCTTAAAAACGATGAAAAAACCGGAGAGATAATTGTCGATAAAAATGCCAGATTGGAGGAAGAATTGATTATCCGGCCGACATCAGAAACAATTATCTGGAATACTTACAAGAACTGGATCCAGTCATACCGCGATCTGCCCATATTGATTAATCAATGGGCAAATGTTGTAAGATGGGAAATGAGGACCAGGCTATTTCTTCGGACTACAGAATTTCTATGGCAGGAAGGACATACAGCCCATGAAACAAAAGAAGAAGCTATCGAGGAAACGCTGAAAATCCTCAGCCTTTATGCTAATTTTGCTGAAAATTATATGGGTTTACCGGTAATCAAAGGGGAAAAAACTGAAAATGAACGATTTGCCGGTGCTGTTGACACATATGCTATTGAAGCAATGATGCAGGATAGAAGGGCACTTCAATCAGGAACATCACATTTCCTGGGACAAAACTTTGCCAGGGCTTTTGATGTTCAATTCACAAACCGGCAGGGGAAGCAGGATTTGGTCTGGGCCACATCATGGGGAGTGTCAACCCGTTTAATGGGAGCATTAATCATGGGTCATTCCGATGATAATGGTCTTATCCTCCCTCCCAAACTTGCTCCTATCCAGGTGGTCATTATTCCTATTTATAAGGGCTCACGTGAACTGGGTGAGATTGGGACAACAGCCCTTAAATTGAAAAAAGCCATCGAAGAAAAGGGTATCAGTGTAGTATATGATGACCGGGATACTCATAAACCAGGCTGGAAGTATACAGAATATGAGATGAAAGGTGTCCCGGTTCGACTCTCAATCGGATCCCGTGACATTCAGAATAAGACTGTTGAGGTTGCACGCCGTGATACACTTGAAAAAAGTTCATTACCACAGGAAAATATTGTTCATCATATAGAAAAACTTCTTGAAGATATTCAAAACAATATATTCAACAAAGCACTGAGATTCCGAAATCAGAATATCTTCAAAGCGGAAGACTACCAGGAATTTAAAGATATCATCCGGAATAAGGGAGGTTTCATAATGGCTCACTGGGATGGCACAACCGAAACTGAAAATAAGATCAAGGAAGAAACAAAGGCAACTATACGAAGTATTCCTCTGGATGCGGAACAGGAAAAGGGTAAATGTATATATACAGGAAGACCATCTTCTCAACGGGTTCTTTTTGCAAAAGCATATTAAAAAACCCAAATTTCTGATAATATAAGTGCAATTTCACACTAATCTTTTATATTTTTCTAACCGGGCTTTTACCTTAAAACTTCATTAATACTTGAAGCAAAGAATATACCTGATCATTATTATTCTGCAATTCATATCCCTTCCTCTTCGGGCCCAGGAAGATATTGCCCAAAAATATGATACCATTGTTGTTACCGAAGAATCAACAATAATCATCGGCAGAGAAAAATATACAGCTCATACAGATACTTTGTTTATCCTTCCTCACGGAACTAAATATAAACTGCGTTTAAGCCGGAAATCCAGAAGTGAAAATTTCTTCGACTCACTTGAAGTAAGGGCATCCCAAAGGAAATGGACAACAAAACTGCATAATGTTGTGATTACTGCACCAAAAAAGGAGCCCATTATTGATACTATACAGACAAGCGAAAGTGTCTCACCATTTCTGGAGTATGGTGGAAAAACAATCAGGAATATAAGGATCCGGTCTCTTCAGCCTTTCGGACCAACTATTCATGATACATCCGGAGTTGCAGAAAACTCACTGGAAAGATTTGGAAATAATGTTCACACCCAGACACGCGAAAAGGTCATCCTGAATCACCTTCTGATCAGGGAGGAAGATCCTCTGAATCCTTCGATCATTTCTGATAATGAGAGAATTATAAGGCAACTCCCCTTTGTTGAAGATGCCAGGATATATATTATTGAACCTCCGGAAGCACCCGGTTCTGTTGATATTCTCCTCGTGGTCAAGGATGCTTTTTCAATTGGTATGGGAGGGAATATAAAAGATTGGGATGCAGGAAATCTTGAAATCTTCGAAAACAACCTGGCCGGCCAGGGACATCAGATCCATACAATATTACACTGGGATAGTGAAAAAAGTCCCTGGCTGGGATATGATTTTTTTTATATCATCAATAATATCGGGCGGAGTTTTATAAACAGCAAAGCCAGGTATGCCCACATCTTTGAAAAAGAAACATATGAACTTGTCTTCGACAGAAAGTTTCTCACACCAAGCATCAAATATGCCGGATCATTAAATCTGGAACGGACTGATAATAAATACAATATAAAATATAACGATACACTTGTCCTGCCCACTGATGTCAAATATAACCTGTTCGATGCATGGTTAGGAAGATCCTTTGCGCTTACCTCTGTTAAAAGATATACGCCAAACAGGATTAATCTTATTTTAGGCACACGACTCCGGACAAAGCATTATTTTCAGCGGCCTGAAGTTTCCGAAAACACCTTTTATGAATATCATAATAAAACTCTTTGGCTTAGCAGTATTTCCTTCTCACAACAAAGATTTTTCAGAAGTAATCTGATTTATTGTTTTGGCCGGACGGAGGATATTGCACAGGGAACCATGCTAAGCTTTATTATTGGTCCTGAATTTGGTGAATATAACAGAAGGTTCTATGAAGGAATAAGCTTGTCCCGGGGGAACCTTCTTGCTAACCTCGGTTATCTATATCTTAAGACAGAATTTGGAGGATTTACAGAGAATGGGTTTTTCCCCGATCAGGGTGTCTTGAACCTGGAAGCAAATTATTTTACTAATCTCTTTATTGTAAACAGGTTTAAGTTCCGCCATTTCATTAACTTCAACTATGTCAAAGGTTACAACAGGTTTTCAGATGAATATATTGATTTAAACGATCAACGTGGCATCCGGGGTTTTAATAATGAACTGATTAAAGGAACCCGGAAAGCCACGATGAACTTTGAGACAATAGCTTTTTCGCCTTATTACTTCTATGGATTCCGTTTTGCCTTTTTCGGATTTATTGATCTTGGACTGATCTCATATACACAACCATTGCTTGAGACTACTTTACATAGAGGTTTTGGTCTCGGTGTAAGAATCAGAAATGAAAGACTCGTATTTGAAACATTTACTGTCAGGATCGGTTATTATCCGACACTCGAAGATGAACGGTTCCCGTTAGTTATTGATGTCTCCGGAGAAAAAAAATTCCATTCACAGAATTTTTATGTAAACAAACCTGATGCAATCCGGTTTGACTAATGGATCATTTTCAATAAATTTGTTTAAGAAAGGAAAGCCAATGATCACCCAGTTCAGGGAGTTCATAAAAGAGAACCGGTTAATCAGAAAATCGGACAAAATCCTGCTGACAATCAGTGGAGGAATTGATTCGGTTGTAATGCTGGATTTGTTTATCCGGACAGGTTACCAATGTGGGATAGCCCATTGTAATTTTAGTCTTCGTGGAGATGAATCGGATGGAGATGAAGATTTTGTGCGCCAGCTGGCTTACGTGCACGGCTTAAAATTTCATTGTAAACGATTCAGTACCGAAGAATATGCAGAAGACACCAAAGTTTCAATCCAGATGGCTGCCAGAAAACTCCGTTATGACTGGTTTGAAAAAATCAGGTTATCCCATTCTTACAACCTTGTTGCCACAGCTCATAACCAGGATGATGTGCTTGAAACATTTTTCATTAACCTGGTCCGGGGATCAGGCATTCGTGGCCTGTCAGGTATGAAAACCAAATTAGGGACAATCATCCGTCCACTGTTATTCGCTCCCAGGAATCAAATTGAAGACTATGCAACGGAAAGGAAATTATCATTCCGGGAAGATTCATCCAATGCATCAGAAAAATATACACGCAACAAGATCAGACATACGATTCTGCCTCTTTTTGAAAGTATTAATCCGGGATTCAGAAATTCACTGATAGAAACCATCAACAAATTACGTGACACAGAAGATATCTATAATTATGAGGTGAATAATAAAAAGGAAGAGATGGTTGAAAAAACCGGGGATACTGTATATATACATCTCAAACATCTCAAAGAGATGCCACACCGCCGTACTTACATATATGAATTCTTATCTGAATTTCAATTTAGTCCCCAACAGATAAAGGATATTGATGATTCATTAAAAGCAGGTTCAGGTAAACAATTTTTTTCCCCAACCAGCCGTCTTGTGAAAGACAGAACAAAGCTGATTATCACTCCCATTGAGAATAAGGAACATAGAAAATTTTATATTGAAGAAGGGACCGATTATATTTATGATCCTGTGTATCTTGAATTCGAGGTTATTGATCATCCCTCAACATTTAAAATCCCCCGCGACAGTCATACTGCCTGCCTTGATTATGATCTTCTTACTTTTCCATTGCTGATCCGAAATTGGCAATCCGGTGATTATTTCCATCCGCTGGGAATGAAACACAGGAAAAAACTAAGTGATTTTCTCGTGGATACAAAATTTTCTATAGTTGAAAAAGAAAACCTGTGGTTAATATTAAATAATGAAGATATTATCTGGGTAATCAATCAAAGAATTGATGAACGGTATAAGATCACTGAAAAAACCCGTAGGATTTTAAAAATTAAATCATTAACTCACTAAGGGGGTGTGTCACAACTTAGTGATTATCTTTAAAACTTCACAAACTCTACCCTTCTGTTATTGGCTTTTCCCTCAGCTGTGGAGTTATCTGACAATGGTTGGGATTCTCCCCAACCTTTTGTTTTCATCCTGCTTTCATCAATACCCATTTCTGCCATTTTTGTTTTTACAGCCAATGCCCGATCCTCGG
>CAZGOR010000035.1:0-16899 GCA_964527875.1 uncultured Bacteroides sp.
TGTACAAAAGCAGTTTACAACCCGTAGGGCCGTCATCCTGCACGCGGCATGGCTGGGTCAGACTTGCGTCCATTGCCCAATATTCCTCACTGCTGCCTCCCGTAGGAGTCTGGTCCGTGTCTCAGTACCAGTGTGGGGGATCATCCTCTCAGACCCCCTAGACATTGTCGCCTTGGTGAGCCGTTACCTCACCAACTAACTAATGTCACGCATGCCCGTCTCCGACCGCCGGAGCTTTAATTCAACCAGGATGCCCTGATTGAATATCATGGGGTATTAATTCCCGTTTCCGGGAGCTATCCCCCAGTCAGAGGTAGGTTACAAACGCGTTACTCACCCGTGCGCCGGTCGCTTCCAACCGAAGTCGGAACTGCCCCTCGACTTGCATGTGTTAAGCCTGCCGCTAGCGTTCATCCTGAGCCAGGATCAAACTCTTCACTGTATTAAAGAAATTAAATGCTTTCAAGATCCATAAACCTGGCCGGAATCACGAAGTCCTACATCACTTCAGAACCTTTTCAATTCTTTCAAAGAACTTATTTTAATATTTAAGGACTGCAAAGTTAATAATCAATTCTTAACATTGCAAGTCTTTTAACATTCACTTCAACATCATTATATCAATAAACAAATGCGTTGTGCAAATAAAAGAACTAAGTAATTAAGTCATGGTTTTTTTGTAAATCCACGTTCCGCTTACCCGGGACTCTGCAAATTCCTGGTTATCAATATTGTCGGCTTAATCGCACAACACCTCAGTAAATAAGTATTAAATATAAAAACATTTACCTTAATCTTCTGAAAAACATTAATCACCCAACCAAATATCGTACCACCATCTTAACCCGAATTATCAATCGGCCTGCAAATATAATCAGCTTTTTCAAATGTTATTCATTTTGTTGATATTTTTTTATGTTTGTTAATAAACCATTTGAAAATCTGCAAATTATAATTCATGGTTACTACAAAATATACGGGTCGTGTAAACCATTTCATAAAGCAAAGCAATGAACCTCCCTGATATCTGTATCCATCCTTTTTATTTTTTCACCCCGACATACAAAAGAAAATCATATCTTCGTTGCTAACATACCGATCCCGATATTTACCGATATCAAACTTAAGAGCAGTGAACGAAAGACTGGTGATCATACCAACATATAATGAAAGAGAAAATATTGAAAAACTAGTCAGGAGAATTTTTAACCTGAAACCTGATTTCAATATTCTAATTGTTGACGATAATTCACCAGATGGAACAGGAGCTGTCGTCCAAAACCTGATGAATGAATTTAAGGAACGATTATTTCTACTGAGAAGACCTGATAAACAAGGTCTGGGTACTGCATATATTGAGGGTTTCAAATGGGCACTGGATCAATCCTATGAGTATATCTTCGAAATGGATGCGGATTTTTCACACGACCCCAATGACCTTGTCAGACTCTATAAATCCTGCCTGAATGGCGCAGATCTTTCTATCGGTTCAAGATATAAATCAGGTGTCAATGTTGTTAACTGGCCAATAGGCAGAGTCCTGATTTCATACTTTGCATCGGTATACGTCAGAATAATCACCGGAATGAAAATCCGGGATGCCACAGCCGGATTCAAATGTTACCGTAAAGAAGTACTTGAAACAATCGATCTTGATAAGATCCGGTTTAAAGGTTATGCATTCCAGATCGAAATGAAATTTTTAACATGGAAACTTGGCTTTCATATTGTTGAGGTTCCTATCATCTTTACAGAAAGAAGAGAAGGCACTTCAAAAATGTCAGGTAAAATTGTTTACGAAGCTATCTGGGGAGTAATTAAAATGAAAGTGAGCAGCTGGTTTAAGAAATATAGTAAAATCAAATGAAAGATCTTTTAATCAAAGGTGCCAATATTGTTAATGAAAATGAAATTTTTACAGGTTCGGTTATTATCCGTGATGGGAAAATTCACAAAATTCTTAAGGATGAATCCACATCAATACATCTTCCTGATTACGAAATCATTAACGCAAAAGGCAAATATCTATTACCCGGGGTAATAGACGAACACGTACACTTCCGTGAACCCGGCCTGACCCATAAGGGAGATATCGGATCGGAATCAGTTGCTGCAATTGCAGGCGGTATTACCTCCTTCATGGAAATGCCCAACACGATTCCCCAAACAACTACATTCCCACTGCTTGAAGAAAAACATGAACTTGCTGCCCAAAAATCATTCGCTAATTACTCTTTCTATTTTGGTGCGACCAACGATAATCTGGAAGAAATAAAGAAAATCAATCCCCGTCGGATTTGTGGCCTCAAAGTTTTTATGGGCTCCAGCACAGGGAATATGCTGGTTGATAATCCGAAAACACTTGAAGGGATATTTGCCGAATGCCCGGTAATCATTGTCACTCATAGTGAAGATGAAAATACCATACGAAAGAATTCAGCTTTCTGGAGGGAAGAATATGGCGAAAATCTCCCGGTCAGCTATCACCCTGTAATCAGAAGTGAAGAAGCCTGTTATAAATCATCATCCTTTGCAGTAGAACTTGCACGTAAATACAATTCGCGTCTGCATATATTACACCTTACAACAAAAAAGGAACTTGAGCTTTTTGATCCGGTCTTATTCACACCGGATAAGCATATCACTGCGGAAACCTGTGTCCATCACCTGTGGTTTGATGATTCAAAATATGAAGAATTGGGAACCATGATAAAATGGAACCCGGCTATTAAAACCCGTGACGATAAAGAAGGATTACTTCAGGGATTGCTCGATAACAGGATTGATACTATTGCTACCGACCATGCTCCTCATACCCTGAATGAGAAAAAAAATAATTATTTCAATAGTTCCTCAGGTGGACCGATGGTACAACATTCACTGGTACTCATGCTGGAATTTTATCACCAGAAGAAAATCACCCTTACCGAAATAGTGAATAAAATGTCACATACCCCTGCCCTGCTCTTTAACATCTCAAAAAGAGGCTTTATACGTGAGGATTATTGGGCAGATCTGACACTTGTTGACCTGGATTCTCCATGGACAGTCACTACGGATAATATTCTGTATAAATGTAAATGGTCCCCTCTCGAAAAACAGGTTTTCCAGTCAAAAGTTTTGATGACCCTGGTGAATGGAAGAAAAGTCTATGAAAATTTCAACGGTGATCCAAAAAATTCAATCATAAATAAAGAATTCAAGGGCATGTGCCTGGAATTCAGCAGGTAAACAATTAAACCATGAAGCCACATCTTCTTTTCATTCTGATATTATCTTTTCTGGCCATTTCTTGCCGGCAACGACCCGAAATACAACAAACTGAACAGATCAGCGATGATTCGCTCCATATGATTACCAGCGAAATAACCTATGATGTCATTATTAAAAATCCAAATCCCGGGGATACATGGACAGAGGAATGCCTCCGCAACCTGAAGAGTGAGGAACTGATTAATGCGATATTTGCTGCAGTTTATGCTAAAAAGCTTGAAGCATACGACATTTTTGAGGATTCCCGTCTGACTCCGCGTAAGATTAAAAAAATGGAAGAGGATGGAAAAATCGTCAGGGAAAAAATCGGGAAATTTCAATTCGTCGAAGAATGGCAGATGAACAGCGATGAAATGTCAATGACAAAACGGGTAACGGAAATCCGAATGGGGATGGAGATCCCGGACCATGAAGGATTTATCAAAGGTTATGAACCTGTTTTCAAAGTAAAATTAAATTAACAGATCAAATGAATCTCAAGCTTTATCATTCATCCGGATTTCTTCAGAACATAATAGATTGATCTGCCACCTGCCGGATCTTTTTTAAACATGGCAATTTCATTTTTCAACGGTTTGATCAATTCTTCTGGTTTGGAGTTATCAGGACCCGTCTTCTCCATATCCATGATTTTCTTTTCCATATAACCATAATATTCATCACACCATATCTTTTCATCCAATATAAAGAACTTCACGAGCTCAAACCGGTATTTTGCTATCACCTTTAATTTCATTTTTTCATCCCGGAATTCATCATGGATCATGAAGTAACCGCTGTCTTTCAGCAATCCGGAAAAGTTACGCAATCCTTTCTCAAAACCAATGATATGTAAGATCCCCTCGGCCACAATAATATCATAATGATTTTCAGGAAGATCTGCTTCAAAAACGGAACTTTGCACTATTGAAATTCTATCTTTCAGATTCAATATTTCAATCTTTTTCCTGAAAACATCCAGGCAGGCCTGATCAATATCCACCGCGACAATTTTCCCATCCGACAAGCCTGCGATCTCAAGAGCCGGAACGCCTGTCCCACAACCCAGATCCAGTATATGTGGTCGTTTGATTGCCGGGATGGATTCAAAAGCTTCCCTGGTATATTTATTCAGGTTAGCCCTGCATTCATCCCGTATTTCATGAATATTCATAATTATATAAAAATATTTATGATATTAAATCCTCATAAACCTGTATTAGTTCCTCCCTGATCCTGTTTTTATCAAATTGTTTAATCAGCTGTTCTGATATTTTTTGTCCTTCCTTATAAAAGGATTGGTCATATATCAGTTTTTTTGTAATCTCAATAAACTCTTCAGTGGTTCCGGCTTTTATATATGGATGCTTATATAATAAAACATATTCCGGGATATCTCGGTAAACAGCAGGTATGCCACATGCTGCAGCTTCCAGGGGTGCCAGAGGACAATTTTCCTGCCAGGAAGGAAATAATAACATATCTCCGGCTGCATATAAAAACGGCATCTGACTTAAGTCAACCGGACCAATAAATTTTATATGTGCTGCAACTTTTGTAATCCTTTTATTAATTCTTATGAGGCCTTCGGTCAGGGGACCAAAAGGTCTGCCGCCCACCCAGACAAACTTTACTTCCGGGATCGCTTCTGCAACATCAATAAAATCCTCAACACCTTTTCTTGTTTCCAACTGACCTGATCCCAACACAATAAAATCGCTCTCCTGCAAACCAAGTATGCCACGTCCTTTCTTTCGTTTCTCTTCGGTACGTTTCCACTTTTCAATATGAATTGGATTATTGATTTGTACAACCCTGGTATCAACTCCTGATTCTTTGATTGTTTTTTCAACCATCGGAGAGATAGCTATACAAACATCGGCATAAGAATGGACTTTCTTCAGATACCATCTTATAACCGGCAGAAATATTTTCCACATCGGAAGAGAACCTTTTACCGAGTCAGGAATAACATGAACGGTATAAACCCTCTTCCCCCTGTATTTTCTTCCTTTCCAGAAATAATATGGACCGTATGTATGGCAGTGAAAAACATCTCCGTTTCCTTCCTGGTTCACCACTACTTCAATATCATTTTTTTCCTTCAGTAATTCAACATGGTCAATAAAGGCAGTGTGAACACCTGTTGCTCTCATTATGAATGATGTCTCGGAAACGACATGCACTTTCATACCATCAGTTTTCTGATTCTGACTTTTAAAACATAAATTTACATTAAACTTAACATAATCCCTGCCATGCGGCCGGGATTATGTTAAGCTTTTATTAATCAGGACATTATTCCATTCCTAAAATGGAATCTGGATCTCAATACCTGTCTGGATATCCGGTGCATTATTTACTTTTAAGTCTTCGCTGAAATAAACTAAAAAAGTTCTTTTCCTGGAATAACTAAATATCAAACTCCACGATTGTAATGATGTATAGAGATGGGTCATGGCATAATGCCAGTGGGTTGTAATCCTGTTGCCGGTAAGTACGATATATTTAAATTCTTCTTTTCTGTTATAAGGATTCTGATAATGATAATTCAATCCGAATGAATAGTGTGAATCTTCATTTATCTGTTTACAGAATGTTATTTCTCCTTCAAAACCATATAAAAAATGATTGTTAATGATATGTACATGATCTCCGTATTTCAGGACCCCCTGTTTTAAAAATCCCAAACCGAATCCGAATATAAGATCCTGATGATTTTGCAGGGAGATCTTTTTCAAGGCCGATGCAGATAAACCCAAATCAACAGAACGGTTATACCTGGAAATATTTGCCCCTGCATGTGTCCCAAAATTCATATAGTATTCTTTATTGCCTGTCAGATTGAAATCAGGGTAGTAATAATAATGTAATTCTATGCCCGGGACCAGGAAATTACCTGCCTTTAATACCATGGATTCACCATGTTCGTCAATGTAAGTGATATCTGCCTTATTATATCCGTAGTATTTCCTGGCAAAAGGATCCTCTCCCCCGGCAATATTGCTATGAAACCATTCTAATAACCGGTCACTGGTAAAAATTGAAAATGGCATCTTTCCGGGCGTGATGAGAAAAGAACGTATCCTGAAGCTTATTTCATGATGGTCTGCCAACCGGAATCTCAGATCGGCAGGAAATGCTCTGATCACTGCATCTGCATGGAACTGTACACTATCTGAAGGCATGGTCTGCAGATCAAAATTCGCCTCACGGTCATACCAGATAAACTTTTCCATAAACGCTCTTGTTGATGGTTCCCGGGGCTTATAAGCTTTCACGAGGGGTTGCCAGACATTTCCATTGTGTATACCAATATTTATCTGAATCTTTTTCGGGGGTTGAATATTAAAATTATAATCTATCCTGGATATCAATATTCCCAGCGGATGGTTTGAAAGCAAATAAGGTTTATGAATCCCGGTGAAATAAAAATCTTTTTCTTTGTGGGACTGTGACAGGACTTCATGATTTTTATTTAACAGTAAAATCAGAAATAAAATGGTAAATGTAATGATCCTGATCATTGATTGGGATTGGTAGTACTTTAGTTACGATATTGAAGTCAATCAATCCATTTAAATCATCTCCTGAAAAAATAATATTCACCACGATTTCATGAAGATTTTTATTGATAAAGGGACTATTATTATGACATAAATAGTTATATAAAAAGATATTCTTATCCCAATGCCACATCCATCAGCATCATAACTGAAAATCCTACCATTGCTCCGATTGTCGACATATCTGTTTCATGTCCCGTTTGCGATTCCGGGATCAGTTCTTCCACAACCACAAATATCATTGCTCCGGCTGCAAATGAAAGGGCATAAGGAAGCAGCGGCTGTACAATAAATACTAAAAAGGCACCCAGCACTCCTGCTACAGGTTCAACAACACCGGATAATTGTCCATACCAGAATCCCTTTAATCTTGAAAAGCCCTCACGTCTAAGCGGAATGGACACGGCAGCTCCTTCGGGAAAATTTTGCAGGCCAATGCCAAATGCAAGTGCCAGGGCTCCTCCGAGAGCTGCGTGATCTGCAGTTCCTGCTAATGCTCCGAACGCCACTCCTACCGCCAGACCTTCCGGAATATTATGAAGGGTAATGGCCATGATGAGCAAGACACTACGTTGCCAGGATGTTTTGATCCCCTCTGCCTCCTCCCTGGCCAATCCTATATGCAGGTGCGGCAATATCCTGTCTACCAGGTATAAAAAAACGCCACCTGCCAGAAAACCAATTAAAGCAGGCATCCAGGCAATTCCACCACCTTCTTCTACCATTTCAATAGCAGGCATTAAAAGTGACCAGAAACTGGCCGCAACCATGACACCAGCAGCAAAACCAAGCATGGCATTTAATACCTTCTTGTTGATGCTTCTGAAGAAAAAAACCATTGAAGCCCCAAGGGCAGTGAGAACCCATGTGAAAAGTGTTGCAAACAATGCCAGTAATATTGGATTGTATTCAAGCAGAACTTCAATATTCATATTATATCCTGATTATGTAAATTTTTCTGAAACAGCTAAAATTAATTAATTAAAAACATTGTCAGTAATATTTTTTATTCATTTTTCCATTTATTGTATTGTATATCCTCAATTTCTAACTTCAGCCATGTATAATCTCCTTCTTTTAATCTCCAGGTAACGGTTCCCCTGGCAGGGATTCTGATACCGTTAAACTCTTTGTAACCATCGGGATCGGCTTCTATAAACCAGCCTTCCAAAGTAGCTCCGTCTTTCCGGTCGAAATACCTCCTGGCTTCAAAGCTGATCACATCATTATTCATATCAAACTTAAAGAAACCTGATGCTGTGATGCCACAAAATGTCATGGTGGCTTTAGCTGTTTGGGGGTCAATCTGCTCCCATTTGATATAATCATATACAGCAGCTGAAGGGAACCATATGATCTCTGCAAGATAGCGTAAAAGGGTCCCCTGATCGGTTTCACTTCCT
Organism: uncultured Bacteroides sp.; assembly: GCA_964527875.1. GTDB lineage: Bacteria > Bacteroidota > Bacteroidia > Bacteroidales > SM23-62 > LJUQ01. The sequence continues at coordinate 8,222 of CAZGOR010000035.1, forward strand.
GTTGCATCGGCAACAGTGAAAAGCGAAAGTAATTTTATCAGCATATGGCCCTTCCCATCTTCATATTTATCCCTTCCCTTCAGATGAATTCCCGGAGCGGCCTTCACATCAACTATCCAAATGAAACCTGGCTCCCCGGTGGTAAACCACTGATTTGCTTCAAAAGGCATCCACTTGCTGTCAGGAGTCGTACGCATTTCCCCGGTTTGTTCCAAATAAACAGTTTGAACAATCTCTTTCCCCAAAACATTTGACCTTTGCATCCATTTTTGAACAACAAGAGGCAGTGTTTCAATCATTTCTTTAGTTAAAACTTTTTTTTCCGGGATAGTTAAGTTAGCTAAAGATTTTAACTCTTTTTGCACCATTGTATGAAATTGCCAGTTCCCAATAGCCACAATTGTTGCAGCCAGGATAATCACATTTGCTATTGTTCCAAACTTTGCGTCCTGCCAGTAGAAAATGATGAGTAACTGTGAAAAAAGGATTGCAGGTGCTGCGATCATCCACCACCATTCTTTATTGATCAAAAAGACAATAAAAACTGCCAGGAATAATAAGGCTGTGAGAAACCATAACAAACCTGCCGGTTTGGATATACTCTGGGTTAACTGGCTGATCGTTGCCAAGTTAAATGCCCTCATGAAACCCATCACATGAATAAGTCCATGCAGAACAATAAAAATTGCAAAAATAATTCGCACCATAAGAATCTTATATAATATGGAGATCTTTTGGATCTACAAGTTAATCAATTGATATTATTTAATATAGGGATTTGAACCTGCTTAAAAAAGCAATTATAATTAATGGTTCATCATAAAAATGTGTACCTTATTAAAGTATTTATCTATATTCCTTATTTAATATTTAACCACAAAGGTACACAAAGGATATAACAAAGGAACTCAAAGGTTCATATTCAGACTCCTTTGTGTTAGTGCTTTCCTTTGTGTTCCTTTGTGGTTAAAAATATTTTAGTTTTTCAGGTACTGATTATTATGATAATCCAAATTAACAAAGTTTTATTTAAAACAATTGAATTACTCTCATATCATCATTTTCAAAGATTATAACCAAAGATTATATTGAAACGCAGTATTGCAAAGTGCTGCTGGTGTTTCTCCTGATTAAATGGAATTAATGACAATACCTGAATTTCTGGTCCCAGGTTAATATGAAGGTTGTGTTCTAATTCCATTTCCAATCCACCTTCCATAGAAAATCCGATACCCGATTGATCATCTATATATATTCCTTCTTTTTTATTGAACTGATAATCAATCGTTAAGCCAGATCTAAGATATAACAAATCATTAAAAAGAAAGTGATAGCCTAATCTTAAAGGAAATTGAAATATATGAGCGTTCTGTTTCAGACTTATCTGAGGTACAGAAGAACTGCCGGGTGAACTATAATAATCATTTGACCCATACAGATAATGGATCCCTGAATGAACCCAAAGATTATATCTGATCCTCCTGCAATAATTGAATCCAAATCCATATCCTTTTCCATTATCAGCCCAGCCTGCATCTTCTATTTCATTGAAACGAAAAATTTCATAAATGAACAGAGAGCCTGATAAATCAAGTTTATTTCTATAAGAAATATACTGGCTGAAAGAACTCAAGTTAATATTAACGAATAGTATGAATAATAATAGTCTTTTCAATTAGTGAACTTTAGTTGCAAGTTACAAGTTGCAAGGTGCAAGTTACAGGGTACAAGTTGCAAGTTGCCCGGCCTTCAATTCGTTTCGGCGGATAAAACAGGGTAACAGATTGCAATCATTCAATCTTTCACAAAGTTAGAAGAAATAGTTTAAAGCAATAAGTCATCTAATAGTAACTAAATCAAATTGCTAAGTCTGATCAGCATATTTCCACCAGGCTAATGTACCGGCTAATCCCAGAATACTTGTCAAACCCAGTATGATGAAACTGGCAGTTCCGATATGTGAGTACTCGGGTCCGGCAGCACCGCAATATATTACCGGAATGGCCCATGGGATATATGGTGCAGCTCCCGGAATACCGGCAATAATAAATTGAGAAATGATTATTGCAAGAATGATATAACCTAAGGGAAGTAAATATCCGCGGCCCCAGCTGGCAAAAAAAGCTACGGGGGTGCTGATCAGGATAGTAAGGATAGAGGTACCCATGAATATGAAAAAAGCATGTTCGGCTGTTTCCCCCGACCAGTTCTCAATATGAACTGCCAGTCCGGTCAAAAGCGCAAGAATAAATAGAATTAATGATAACAGGAATGACCATATTACCATGATTATAAACTTAGCTATAACGATCTGTTCACGTTGAATGGGTAATGCCAAAAGGTCTTTTATAGTATGGTCGGAATATTCGCGCCCGAAAATCCAGCTTGCTACAAACCCAAATCCGATCAATCCGATCATTGCAATAATCTGGTAAAGTAATCCGAAATAGGCCGGCCAGTCAGCCTGACCGATGATTGTTGCTTTAGCACTTATGACGGCCGAGTTTTTCACCAATTCCGGATGCATTGCAAAAAACACCAGTAGTCCTATCATTACAGCAATAAAAGAGAAAATCAGGATAGTTACCCATAACATTTTAGACCGGCATGCTTTAAAACCTTCGGTCAGGAAAGCTGCAGATAAACCTTTCATTTCACACCTCCGTCCTTATTTATAATCCTTAAAAAATAAGATTCCAGGTCTTCCTCCTCAACTTTCAGCATTGCAGGCGGAAATCCCTCATGTACAAGAAAAGATGCCACCTGCTCCGGGTTGCTGACTACCTGTGTGCCGGTTATCTCCAGAAAATCTTCTTTATTCTTATTTACAGCATATCCCCCATTTATAAGTACAGTTCTGGCGCCATCGTCATCCTTTGTATGAATATGAAGACTTCTGTACCGAAAATGATCAAGCTGATCAATATCCGTCTCCTGTATCATCCTGCCTTCATGGATAATACCAATTCTTGTGGCAAACCTGGATATCTCTCCCAGGATATGGCTTGAAATGAATATTGTCACTCCCTCATTAAATGCCAGGTTCCGTAGTAATTCCCGGATCTCAACAATGCCGGCCGGGTCCAGTCCGTTTGCAGGTTCATCCAGTAAAAGGATATCGGGATGATGCATGATTGCTTTTGCGATCCCCAATCGCTGCGCATTACCCTGGGAAAGATGTTTTGCTAACCTGTCGCGGTAAGGGCCAAGCTTAAGTTCTTCAATGATTGAATCGACAATCCCGGGATCAGCAATGAAACGTAGCCGGCGGATGATATCCAGATTTTCCCGTACTGTAAGATCAGGATAAGAGTAAGGTATCTCAACCAGATGGCCGACCTTATCCCATAGCTGCTGGCTGCCGGCATGTACTTTTTCCCCGTTCAGATAACAAACTCCCGATGTGGGACGGATCATTCCCAGGAGCATCCGGATGGTTGTCGTTTTACCTGCACCATTCAGCCCCAGGAAACCATATATCTCTCCCTTCCCGACACAAACAGATATACCGTCCACAGCCCGTACTTTTCCAAAATGTTTTACGACACTCTCAGTATGAATAATTTCATTCATGGTATTATTAGTATATGGTTTGTATAATTAATCTAAGTTACAAGTTGCATGTTATAAGTTGCAACCTGCGATTAGCAACCTGAATTAATCAGGTTTATATCATAATTTTTCATATTTTTTTAATCAAACCGAACATTCGGTTTGTATATGAATAAAAAAATATATTATGCCTTCAAACTCTCATAGAATTTATCCCACAGTAGTTTAACTTCTTTTTTCAAATTTTTCAGATTGCCATTCAGTACAAGATTCATGGCCACACCATCACTGGTATGAATAAAAATCATGGCAATCTGTTTATCGTTCATGGAAGATCTTATTTCTTCACTTTCCCTTGCCTTTTTGATTACATCTGTCCATGCAATAAGCTCTTTTCTATGATATTCTTTCATCATCTCACGTAACTCCGGGAACATTTTAAGGGCATCAAAGATCAGGAAGAAAAAATTCATATTAAAGTAACTTTCCAAAGATTCTTCTTCGTTTTTATCGAAGTGTATTCTCAGTGTATCCAATTTATTTATACAATCGTAATAAAACTGTTGTAGTGATTCTTTGGAATAAGAATCAAAATCAACATCTATAACCGATGAAAAGAAATAATCGATTATTTCACGAAAGAGTTTTTCCTTACTTTCAAAATAATGATAGAATGCACCTTTTGACAGACCTGTTTTTTCAACAAGCTCGTTCAGTGTAACCTCTTTGAAGTTTTTCTGCAGGAAAAGCTTAAAAGCAACCTTCAAAATATAGCTTCTTGTATCACGCATAAACCGACCGTTTGGTTTGTAAATATAAACATGAATTCTTAAAACAACAATCAGAAGGAAAAATATTTGTATTATTATTGGAAGAAAATCCTGTTCATTTTTAAACGTTTCCCCGGGTACTTATTTTACTGTCGGGAAATTATCCTATATCTTCACTCCTTCAATTCACCTTTCCATGCTGATTCAAAGCTCCGGGGAATAAAACTGTATTGTATATCAACTGAAATCTTATTTTGATCAAAATGACAGATTATTGTTTCCGTATGCGGGCTCTCTATATAGCGCAACACCAGCTTTAAGGTTCTTTCATCATCCCACCTGTAGCTTCCGGCCACTTTAAACGGTGTCAATCCGGTAAGGCTTGCTTTCGCGCCCGATAACAGGTATGGTCCGCGCCTGGTTGTTTCACCGGTTTGCCATACACCGGAACCGAAAGCCAGTTTATACACAGCTGTATCGGATTGCAATGTCAGATGACACATATGATCCGAAAATGTGAAGGACATTGATTCTATATGGCTTTCGTTCGGCTCAAGTATAAAGGTTTTTCCGGAAATATTTGCCGTAAAAGACGGATCATCACTTTTTTCAGGAACAGGCAGGGCCAAGGAAGACAATCTTTGTTCAAGGGCAGCTGTTATGCTGTCATTGGCAAGCAATTCCTGCTTATGCATGGCTGGCAATAAATACTCCCATACCAGGTTTAACTCATTCTGCATATCAGGTGTTTCAGCAGTAATTGCTACGACAGCATCCTGACCGGGCATAACTATAATGAACTGGCCATAAGCACCATCAGCCCGGAACGCATGGTGTCTGCAGCGCCAAAACTGGTAACAATACCCCTGTAACCAATCACTCGAATCTTTTGCAGCTTGTGGAAGATCCGGTACCTGTTCAATCTTGATGGTTGTAGCTTCTTCAATCCATTCTTCCGGCAGGATCTGTATACCGTTCCATTTCCCTTTTTGCAGGTACAACTGTCCGAATTTCGCCATGTCTTCCGTTTTGACTCTCAATCCCCAACCACCGGTATTGATACCTCTTGGGCCTACTTCCCAATCTATATTCTGTATTCCCAAAGGTTCGAATAATCTGGGGGTAAGGTAATCCATGACTTTTTCCCCCGTTACTTTCTGAACAATTGCTGACAACATATAAGTAGCAAGTGAATTGTAGAGAAATTTGGTGCCAGGTTCATCTACTATAGGAGTTGATAAAAATCCTTTAATCCAGTTACTGTCCCTTGAAACAACCAGATGAGTAAGATCAGGATCCTGACCTGCCGACATGGTGAGCAAATTCTTTACAGTAAGCTCAGACAGATACGGACTGATGGTATCAGGCAGATCCTCCGGGAAAAAAGAAACAACTCTGTCTTCCACGCTCAGGAGATTTTCGGTTACTGCAAAACCAACGGCTGTGGAGGTGAAACTTTTGCTGGTGGAATACAGGGTATGTTTCAGATCATCAAGGTAAGGATACCACCATCCTTCAGCGATTACCTTCCCGTGACGCAAAAACATAAAGCTGTGAAACTCATGTTTACTGTTCTCTGCAGCATCAATAAACCTGAGGATATCTCCGGACGATACACCTTCAGCTTCAGGAATGCTGCGGGGAAGAATTTCTGTTGGTTGTTTATCAACACATCCGATTACGATCACAGATAATACCGATACGGTAAAAAGTAATTTTTTGTAAGACATTTTTAATGAATTATTTGTATTTAAATGTCCCGGCTGAAGCCGGGCTCTACAGGCATCTGATAATGGGAACGAAGGCCAACTGAAAGTCGGCCGACCATTATCAATATTTATTCTAATGTAGGTTCGACTTTTAGTCGAACCATTTATTAATTTGAGATATGACATGTAGAGCCCGGTTTTCTAACCGGGACACAACAATCGTTGATGTCACATTCATGGCTCGGTTTTATCTTTTTATCTTTTATTCAGACGAAAAAATTTTCTGATGATCTTGTACTCTATTTCTACTGTCCGCCGTATCCTGTAAGTCTGATCGGAGACATATGTTTGCATTCAATCAATCCACCTGTTATCTCTTCAAAAGCCTCTATGTACGGTACCCATCCAATAGCAATTTGCATAGGCAGCATTTTGGGCACATCATCACAAAAGTAAAGTCTTGGTTCATTCCCGTATACTGCTGCATCTATTTCCGCATCAGTCTTACCCTGGTCCCGCAATAGCTTTTCATAATCCTCTATTTGTTTGGCATACTGTTCGGAATATTCAGGCCTCAGATAAACACAGTTGAAAGTACCCGCGGGAATAACTACTTCCTCTGTTTTCTCACCCTCTTTCCAGGAAATAAACTGAGCATAACTTCCCTGTTGTTCCATCTGAACTTTAAACATTCCCATGATTTCATCAAGTTTTTCATCACTCAAAAGAGTAAGTTCAAATTCACTACCTGTTTCATCGACACCCTTAGCTTTAATCAACTTCATTTGCTTCAAATCAACAAGATATTGAACTTCAACACCCTGAAATTTTTCTTCAATCCAAAAGTTGCCTTTTTCTTCCCCGGTTATTTTCAGCTCAATTCCTGCATCTTTCACACCTTCCCCGGTTATCGCATTATACTTAATCCAATCCCCAACTTTGAGGTCCGGGGTGAAACGGTATTTTAAGGTGTATTGCATAAGTGCCGCCTGCTGATCATTTTCACTTATATCCTGAGAGAAAAGATTATTAGTATTACCTGTAAGGCTTAATACTAATATGCAGACAAACAAATAAAGGTAAGAAACCAGTACCTTACTTTTCTTTTTGTAATTTCTGCTTAACATTTTTGCCTCCATCTTTTATTTAATTTTAAAAAGCCCGATTGTATTTCGTTTACAGTTCAAAAAGATACCCACCTGATTACATCATAGTTCCTGACAAGTATCATAGTTGGTAATATAATCAGATCCTGTTGTTTATTAGTGGTTTTCTTTTTAGTTTTCGTTCTTTAAAATTACAGTATTTCACTTTGTTAAACAATTTTTTTAAACAATAAAATATATTCATTAAAACCAACAGGGAACCGGGAACCATTCACCCCGGTTAACAACCGGGTCTGCTAACCGATTCAACACCGGTGAATATGACTGCCGATTAGCAATCGGCAGAACTCACACACACCCAAACCAATCCCGATGAATATCGGGACCGGTAACCCTTCTCACCCGATGTCTCTCACAACCAGCTGTATATTCTGCCTATACCTCTGCTCCAACAGCAGTTCCTTGTTGATTATCACACGGTCTATTGTCGATTGGTCAAAATACCGGATCGTGATCAGTTCAAGTCCTGTTTCATAACTTACCCTGAAATCTTTCTCAAGATCATCAATAAGGCTCCTTACTTTGCGTTTGTCATTGTTGGTGCATATCTGAAAGCTGACTGCCGAATTCTGCATCAGATTGATCTTTACACCATAGTCCGATAAATAGCTAAATATTGTTCTGAGGTTATCCTCCGCGATAAATGAAAAATCCTTCGGTGAGATTCGGATCAAAACCTGGTCAATCTTGAAAATAAATGAAGGGATCAATTTGTCATACATCAAATTGGCTACAAGAGTCCCTTCCTTATCCGGTTCAATGAAGGATTTAACATACAGGTTTATATTCCTGTTCTGTAAAGGCTTGATGGTTTTCGGGTGAATAACCGTTGCACCATAGTAGGCAAGCTCTATCGCATCGAGATATGAGATTTGCTCCAGTTTAACCGTATCATCAAACCATTTGGGATCAGCATTTAAAACTCCTGGCACATCCTTCCAGATTGTTACATTGTCAGCTCTGAGAATGTGAGCCAGGATAGCTGCCGTGAAATCCGATCCTTCTCTCCCAAGTGTAGTTGTTATATCATTGATCGTAGATGCTATAAATCCTTGTGTAATATATAAATTCGTATCCCTGAAATGGAAAGCCTGTTTAATTAACTTTGACGATATCTCCCATTCGATCTTTGCCTCTCTGTACGTATTGTCACTTTTTAAATACCGCCGGATATCCATCCACCTGTTTTTGATCCCCGCATCATTTAACCAGACCGATACAAATTTTGTTGATAACAACTCCCCGAATGATACTATCTGGTCATAATCAAAATCATAATTCATCGTGTGCGGCTTCTCTAACCTGGATAGCATCTCCCCGAATAAATCACCGATTTCTCTGTGAGCAAAATGTGATGAATCAGGAAACAAATCCTCCAGAATATCGGTATGATATTTCTTTATTTGATCAACCGATTTTTTAAGTTCCTTTCGCCTTTTATGAAAATAATGATCTGTGACAACCTCAAGAGCATTGGTCGT
>CAZGOR010000036.1:0-4743 GCA_964527875.1 uncultured Bacteroides sp.
GTATTGAATACAAAAAGAGAAGCAGGAGCTGAAGGATCGCATTTAACATCTTTGCCGTCTGTGGTCTTCTGTGCTTGCATGTCAGAAGGTAAAGGGAGGACATTTATCAGGAATTCAAGCAATCGGCCGATTCCCATGTTATTCTTTGCAGAGGTACAAAAAACAGGATATATTCCACCCTGGACCAATCCAAGTGTGATCCCTTTTCGAATTTCATTTTCATCAAGCGTATCCTTTTCGAAGAATAATTCCATCAGCGCTTCATCATTTTCAGCTGCTTTTTCAACAAGTTCACCATGCAGTTCTTCGGCCCGGGCTTTTTGGTCGTCAGGTATATTTATAATCTCGGGATTTCCACCATCTTTAGGAAATTTGTACATTTTCATTTTCAGTACGTCGATGATGGAGTCAAATGCAGGGCCGGTATTTACAGGATATTGCACCAATACGGCATTACTGCCTAATCGTTCCCGGGTGCTTTCAAATGCTTTTTCAAAATTCGCTTTATCATGATCGCATTGGTTGATGACAAGGATAAGAGGTTTGTTATATTCATCGGTATACCTGCTATGGATCTCGGTACCAACCTCAATCCCGGTCTGGGCGTTGATCAGCATCAGGGCAGCATCAACGACCCGGAGACTTGAGACAACACCCCCGATAAAATCATCAGCACCGGGAGCATCAAGAATATTGATCTTGTGGTCAAAATATTCGGTATATAAAAGGCTGGAGTATATTGACCTTTCATTTTCCTGCTCAATTTCCCTGAAATCAGATGTCGTATTTTTCTGGTCAATATCTCCTTTCCTGGAGATCACATTTCCCTCGAAAAGCATGGCCTCAGCAATTGTGGTTTTCCCTGCTCCGGAATTACCCAGTAATACAATATTCCTGATCTGGTCTGTCTGGTACGTTTTCATTATGTTAATATTATATTATTTAATGCGTTGTGCGATTGAAAGAACCAAGTGATTGGATCATAGAATATTTTTGTAGAGCCGCGCCGCGCCGCGGCTCTACAAATTCCTAGATTATTAATATCGTCTATTTAATCGCACAACACGTTATATTTATTTACCTTATTTTGAATACATTAACGGCCGTTCCCCTGTTGGACTTGCAAAAGTAATAATTTTCTATAAAGTATCAAGTCGTGTAATTCATTTTTAAAACAGTCAAAATAATTGTAAAAAAGCCAATAAAAACATATTGATTTTGCTCCCGAAAAAGAACAAAAAAAAATACTGTTTACCTTGCAAAATCAATAAATACAGATGAATCCAAAAATTCATTTAAATTTTTATGGTTTTCGAAAAAAAAGTATACCTTTGCGAACCGATTTACTAAGGGCAGTTTACACACATAAAATGTAATAATTTATGCCAACAATTCAGCAATTAGTTCGAAAAGGAAGGAAGAGACAGTTGGAAAAAAGTAAGGCTCCTGCGCTCGATTCATGCCCGCAACGAAGGGGTGTATGTGTGCGTGTATATACCACGACACCCAAGAAGCCAAATTCGGCCATGCGGAAAGTGGCAAGAGTAAGGTTGACCAATCAGAAAGAAGTAAATGCATATATTCCGGGTGAAGGACATAACCTTCAGGAACATTCAATTGTTTTGATCAGAGGTGGCAGGGTAAAAGATCTGCCGGGCGTAAGGTATCATCTGATTCGGGGAGCTCTTGATACTTCAGGAGTTGAAGGCAGAACACAACGCCGGTCCAAATATGGTACCAAGCAGCCAAAAAGGTAATAATATATATGAGAAAAGGAAAACCAAAAAAAAGAGAGCTTTTACCGGATCCCAGGTTCAGTGATGAAATGGTTACCAGGTTCGTGAACAACTTGATGTTGAGGGGGAAAAAGGATTTATCTCTGAGGATCTTTTATGATGCCATTGATATGGTGGGTGAAAAAACCAAGGATGAAAATAAGCCACCGCTTGAAATATGGAAAAAAGCTCTTGAAAATATTGCACCGCATGTTGAAGTAAAGAGCAGAAGGGTTGGAGGTGCTACATTTCAGGTGCCGGTAGAAGTAAGACCCGACAGGAAGATCACGCTGAGCATGAAAAATCTTATTAACTATGCAAAACAGAGGCCTGGGAGATCGATGAGTGATAAGCTGGCAGCGGAGATCATTGCTGCCTATAAAGAGGAGGGTGGTGCCTATAAGAGGAAGGAAGATATGCACAGGATGGCAGAAGCCAATAAGGCTTTTGCCCATTTCAGGTTCTGAATCCGGAATGAATTGATTAAATATTTGCAGGGCAGTGTTCAACGCTGCCCTGCAAAAAGTTATAAGATGAGTGAGTAAAGATCTGAAATATACGAGGAATATTGGGATCATGGCCCATATTGATGCGGGTAAGACCACTGCAACAGAAAGGATATTGTTCTATACAGGTCTCACCCATCGGATGGGAGAAGTACATAACGGGGCCGCTGTGATGGATTGGATGGTTCAGGAAAAGGAAAGGGGAATTACGATTACTTCTGCTGCTATTACAAGCTATTGGAAACATAACGACCAGGAATACAAAATAAATATTATAGATACACCCGGACATGTTGATTTTACCGTAGAGGTTGAACGTTCATTGCGTGTCCTTGATGGGGCAGTGGCATTGTTCTGTGGTGTGGGGGGAGTTGAACCGCAATCGGAGACAGTCTGGAGACAGGCTGAAAAATATATGATCCCCAGGATTGCATTCATCAATAAACTGGATCGGGTGGGATCTGATTTTTACCGTGTCGTTAATGAGATCAGGTATAAACTGAAGGCCAATCCTGCACCCATGCAAATCCCATTGGGTTCTGAAGATAAATTTAAAGGTGTGATTGATCTGATTGAAAGAAAAGCTATCATATGGGATGATGATGATGAAACACTGGGACTCAAGTTTGAATATATTGATGTTCCCGGGGATATGGTTGATACTGTTGAAGAGTGGAGAGAAAAACTGATAGAAGCAGTATGCGAAACAGATGATGATTTACTGGAGCGGTTTCTGGCCGACCGTGATTCGATTACTGTTGAAGAGTTTATGGCAGCTGCACGTAAAGCAACCATTAGTCTGAAAATTGTACCTGTATATTGCGGAGCGGCTTTCAGGAATAAAGGAATCCAATGTTTACTCAATGGTATCGCATCCTTTCTTCCCAGTCCACTGGACATAGGCCCTGTGAAAGGGATCAATCCTTTCATCAAAAAGGAAGAGGAAAGAGCCCCTGATTTGAATGAGCCGCTGGCAACACTGGCATTTAAGATCGCAACAGATCCTTTTGTTGGGAAGCTGGCTTATATGAGGGTCTACTCAGGAGCATTAAGGACAGGTGACCAGGTGTTGAATGTACGCACAAATAAAAAGGAAAGGATTGCCAGATTATACCAGATGCATGCGAACAAACAAAACCCGAAAGAAATGATCGGGGCCGGTGATATTTGTGCTATCGTCGGATTCAAAGATATTAAAACCGGCGATACACTGTCGGATCCCAGAAAGCCTATATTGCTGGAATCCATGGTTTTTCCGGAGCCGGTAATAAGTATCGTGGTTGAACCGAAAACACAGGCCGACATCGATCGCCTTTCCCAGGCATTGAATAAACTGGCAGAAGAAGATCCAACATTTCATTTAGAAGTGGATGAGGAAACTGGCCAGACCATTATGAATGGCATGGGGGAGCTTCATCTGGAAGTGCTGGTTGACCGGATAAAAAGAGAATTCGGAGTGGAATGCAACCGCGGATTACCACAGGTAAATTATAAAGAAGCACTTACCAACACTTTGACACACAGGGAAGTATTTAAAAAGCAAACAGGTGGGAAAGGAAGGTTTGCAGAAATTAATTTTGAATTGGGACCTGCCGATGAAGGCCTTGCAGGATTACAGTTTGTAAGCGAAATAAGAAAAGGAGAATTACCGGTAGCATTTATTCAGGCTGTTGAAAAAGGTTTCCGGGAATCCATGCATAACGGTCCCCTTGCAAGCTATCAACTGGATAGCCTCAGGGTTACCTTGAAAGAGGGGATCCATCATCAGGTCGATTCTGATGCCCTTGCTTTTGAACTCGCTGCTAAGATCGGATTCCGCAAGGCAGCCCAGATGGCCGGCCCTGTCCTTTTGGAACCAATCATGTCTGTTGAAGTCGTTACACCGGAAGAATATATGGGGGATGTTATTTCAGATTTTAATAAACGAAGAGGACAGGTTGAGGGAATGGAAACAAGGGCAGGCTCCAGAATTATTAAAGCTAAAGTACCCCTGGCTGAACAATTCGGTTACGTGACAACTTTACGTACACTGACATCAGGACGGGCAACAGCAACCATGGAATTTTCACATTATGAAGAAGTACCCCCGGAAATTGCAAAAGAAGTTCTTGAAAAAATAACCGGTAAATCTTATTTGTTTAATCATTATCAGCATTAATATAAATGAGCCAGAAGATCAGAATAAAACTTAAGTCCTATGATCATAACCTTGTTGACAAGTCTGCAGAAAAAATTGTCAAGACAGTAAAGTCAACAGGTGCCGTGGTAAGTGGTCCAATACCTTTACCAACACACAAAAGGTTTTATACTGTTTTAAGATCTCCTTTTGTGAATAAAAAATCGCGGGATCAGTTTGAGCTGTCATCATACAAGAGATTACTGGATATTTATAGCTCAACGCCTAAAACCATTGATGCACTCATGAAACTGGAACTTCCCAGCGGTGTGGAAGTAGAAATTAA
>CAZGOR010000036.1:4843-15197 GCA_964527875.1 uncultured Bacteroides sp.
CCATTGATGCACTCATGAAACTGGAACTTCCCAGCGGTGTGGAAGTAGAAATTAAGGTATAATAAAAATAATATAGGAATATGCCAGGCTTGATTGGAAAAAAGATCGGAATGACCTCAATATTTGATGACCAGGGTAAATCGGTTCCCTGCACTGTTATTGAAGTGGGTCCATGCGTTGTAACCCAGATCAAGACGATTGAAAATGACGGTTACAGGGCTGTTCAGCTGGCTTACGATGAGAAGAAAGAAAAACATACCAGTAAGGCAATGCTGGGCCATATGCAAAAAGCAAAGACAACACCTAAAAGAAAGATCATTGAGCTGAAAGGATTTGTCAGGGAATGGAAAGCAGGTGATGTGATCACTGTGGATTATTTCAAAGATGACACGTGGCTTGATGTCTCCGGAATAACAAAAGGAAAAGGATTTCAGGGTGTTGTGAAAAGATATGGATTCAGAGGTGTAAATGATGCTTCACATGGGCAGCATAACAGGAGCAGGCATCCGGGCTCGCTGGGAGCATCTTCTTTCCCGTCGAGGGTTATGAAAGGAATGCGAATGGCAGGCCAGACAGGTGGTAAAAAAGTAAAACAAATAAACCTCAGGGTGGTGAAGATCATTCCCGAAGAGAATCTGTTATTACTGAAAGGTTCTGTTCCGGGTTCAAAAGGATCATATTTAATCATTGAAAAGTAATGAAAGTACCGGTTTTAAATATAACAGGTGAAGATACAGGGAAAAAGGCAGAATTGAAGAAATCAATTTTTGGAATTGAACCCAATAATCATGCTATATATCTTGATGTCAAACAATATATGGCTAATAACCGGCGTGGTACACATAAAACAAAAGAAAGATCTGAGATTGTAGGAAGTACAAGGAAAATAAAGAGGCAGAAGGGCACGGGAACAGCCAGGGCAGGAAGTATAAAATCACCTATTTTCCGCGGAGGCGGAAGAACCTTTGGACCAAAACCGAGAGATTATTCGTTCAAGCTGAACAAAAAAGTAAAACAACTTGCCCGGAGATCTGCCCTTTCCACGAAAGCAAAAAATAGCAGCATCGTCGTGCTTGAAGATTTTTCCCTTGAAGCACCTAAAACAAGTGAATTTAACGGGATCAGAAAAAATTTGAACATCACTGATAAAAAATCACTCGTTGTCTTACCGGCAACTGATAAAAATATTTATTTGTCATCAAGAAACCTGCAGAATATTAAAGTGCTCCCTGTTTCACAAATGAATACATACGACATTATGAATGCTTCTGTCATTGTATTCCTTGAGAGTTCACTGGAGATTCTGCAGAAAAATATATCATAATAAAGATGAGTATGGATATCCTGATAAAACCAATAGTAACTGAAAAAATGTCAGCCCAGGGTGAAGAGATGAACCGTTACGGATTCATTGTTAACAAACGGGCCAATAAGATTGAGATCAAGGAAGCGATTGAAAAAGCTTATGGTGTTGCGGTTGAATCTGTGAATACAATGAGATATGGCGGGAAACAGAAATCAAGATATACCCGCACTGGCATTGTCACCGGCAAAACAAGCTCATATAAGAAAGCCATTGTAACCCTGGCGGAAGGTGAGACTATTGATTTTTACAGTAATATTTAATCAGATATGGCAGTAAGAAAATTTAAACCTGTCACACCGGGTCAGAGAAGAAAAGTCGTCAGTTCTTTTAATGAGATTACCAGGAATTGTCCTGAGAAGTCTCTTCTTTATCCTGTTAAAAGAACAGGTGGAAGGAATTCATCCGGAAAAATGACCGTGCGCTATCTTGGTGGAGGTCATAAAAGGCGTTACAGGAAAATTGATTTTCACCGGGATAAGGAAAATGTTCCCGGAACGGTAAAAACGATCGAATATGATCCAAACCGTTCAGCACGTGTTGCATTGGTTGTATATGAAGATGGAGATAAAAGATACATACTTGCACCTAATGGTTTAAAAGTTGGGCAGAAAATCGTTTCAGGTCAGGGTGTTTCTCCTGATGTGGGGAATACGCTAACCCTTGGAGAATTACCACTGGGTACCATTGTTCATAATATTGAACTTCAACCGGGCAAGGGTGGTAGTCTGGCCAGGAGTGCCGGAAGTTATGCGCAGTTAACTTCCAGGGATGGCAAATATGCCATTATTAAACTGCCATCGGGGGAATCAAGGATGATCCTTACCACATGCAGAGCGACAGTGGGTAGTGTATCTAATCCTGATCACGATCTTGAAAAATCAGGGAAGGCCGGCCGTGCAAGATGGCTTGGCCGCCGTCCCAGGGTCAGAGGTGTTGCGATGAATCCGGTCGACCATCCGATGGGTGGTGGTGAAGGCAGGGCATCGGGAGGCCATCCCCGGTCAAGAACAGGCTTGCTCTCTAAAGGATTTAAAACCAGACCCCGAAATAAATTATCAAACAAGTATATTCTTGAAAAAAGGAAAAAGTAATTAAACTGATTTAATATGAGCCGTTCACTGAAGAAAGGTCCATTCATTGATTATAAACTGGAAAAGAGAATTCTCGA
The DNA here is from genome assembly GCA_964527875.1 of uncultured Bacteroides sp. Classification (GTDB taxonomy): domain Bacteria; phylum Bacteroidota; class Bacteroidia; order Bacteroidales; family SM23-62; genus LJUQ01. Next base: position 7,378 of record CAZGOR010000036.1, read on the forward strand.
GATGAATGATTCGGGTAAGAAATCCGTGATCAAAACATGGTCGAGAAGATCAGTCATTTCACCCGATTTTGTCGGGCATACAATTGCCGTACATAATGGGAATAAGTTTATCCCGGTTTACATAACCGAAAACATGGTTGGTCACAGGCTTGGAGAATTTGCGACCACAAGGATTTTCAAGGGACACGGTGGTAAGGCAAGATAATAAATGTGAAAATATTACTATCATCGCGTACCGCCGGTACAGGATAATAGTAAATATCATAATAATCTGAAAAATGGGAGCGAGAAAAAGAAACAGAGCGAACAGAATTAAGGAGGAAAGGGCAAATACTTACTCTGCCAGGCTGAAGAATTGTCCGGTATCACCGAGAAAAATGAGGCTTGTTGCAGACCTGATCCGTGGTCAGGAAGTAAACAGGGCCCTGGATGTGCTGAAATATGCTCCACAGCACGCTTCCAGAGATCTGGAGAAGCTTGTGCTCTCGGCCATTTCAAATTGGCAGAATAAGAACGAGGGAGTCAGAATTGAGGATAGTAATCTGATCATCAGTGAGATTCGTGTTGATCAGGGACGTACACTGAAACGTTTCCGGCCCGCTCCACAGGGCAGGGCCCACAGAATAAAGAAAAGATCAAACCATGTGACGGTGGTTCTTGAAAATTTAAATCCAACAGAGGAGATACAAAACGAAAAGTAAATGGGACAAAAAGCAAATCCGACAGCAAACCGGTTAGGTATTATTAAAGGCTGGGATTCCAGTTGGTTTGGAGGTAATGATTATTCATCCAAGCTGACAGAGGATTACAATATCAGGGAATACCTTGATGCACGTTTGTCAAAAGCCAGCATATCAAAGATCATTATCGAGAGAACGCTGAAACTGATAACCATCACAGTGAATACTGCCCGACCGGGAATTATTATAGGTAAAGGTGGACAGGAGGTGGATAAACTAAAAGAAGAGTTGAAGAAAATAACCAGGAAAGAAGTTCAGATCAACATATATGAAGTGAAGAGGCCCGAGCTTGATGCAACGATCGTGGCAAATAATATAGCCCGCCAGGTAGAGGGAAAGATTTCCTACAGAAGAGCTATCAAGATGGCCATTGCATCAACAATGAGGATGGGTGCAGAAGGTATCAAGGTTCAGATATCGGGCAGGCTCGGGGGAGCAGAAATGGCACGTTCCGAAACTTACAAGGAAGGAAGGATCCCCCTGCATACCCTGCGTGCAGATATAGACTATGCACTTGCAGAAGCCAGAACCAAAGTGGGTGTGATCGGCATCAAGGTCTGGATCTGCATCGGTGAGGTATTTGGAAAAAGAGACCTCTCCCCGAATGTGGGCGTTAAAAGTTCAAAACCAAAATCAGGTGGTTTTAAGAAAAGAAGAAAATAAATAATCTGTTTCAGAATGTTACAACCGAAGAAAACAAAATACAGAAGAAGTCAGAAAGCCCGGATGAAGGGCAATGCACAGCGCGGAAACCAGCTTGCCTTTGGATCATTTGGCATTAAAGTAATGGACTCGGCATGGCTCACAGGACGGCAGATCGAAGCAGCAAGGCAGGCTATCACGCGTCATATGAAAAGAGAAGGACAACTGTGGATCAGGATATTTCCTGATAAGCCCATTACTAAAAAACCGGCTGAGGTAAGAATGGGGAAAGGAAAGGGTGCTCCCGAAGGATTTGTGGCTCCGGTTACTCCCGGACGGATCATTATGGAGGTGGAAGGAGTGCCTTACCAGACTGCTGTAGAAGCTTTACGCCTGGGAGCCCAGAAACTGCCCATTCCAACAAAAATAATTGTAAGACGAGATTACGAAGAAAATATTATTTCATTATGAAAAGTTCAGAACTTGTTGAGCTTACATTAAAAGAATTAAACGAACGGCTTGATAACGAAAGAGATTATCTTCTCAGACTCAGGTTGAACCATGCCATATCACCGCTGGATAATCCGATGAAAATCAGGGAAGTCCGGCAAAATGTTGCAAAGATCATTACAGAAATCAATAAACGTAAGGATCAGTCAGATTTGCAAACGGAGGATCAGCCCGATTCACAAACAGAGAAAAGCAAATAAAATGGAGAACAGGAATATCAGAAGAGAACGCGTTGGTGTCGTTGTCAGCAATAATATGGAAAAATCCATCGTCGTTGCTGTTAAGCGGAAAGTAAAACATCCTATGTATGAAAAATTTGTGAATAGAACTTCAAAAGTAATCGTACATGATGAAGATAACGCATGTGGCGTTGGAGATACTGTAAGGATCATGGAAACACGTCCGCTCAGTAAAAGGAAGAACTGGAGATTGATAGAAATTATTGAAAGAGCTAAATAGTCATGATACAACAAGAAAGCAGGCTGTCGGTAGCAGATAACAGTGGGGCGAAGGAAGTACTTTGCATACGTGTTCTTGGTGGTACAAGAAAAAGATATGCCTCTATCGGGGATATGGTCGTGGTTTCTGTTAAAAGTGCCCTTCCGACAAGCGATATCAAAAAGGGTACTGTTTCAAAGGCCATTGTGGTACGAACCAAGAAAGAGATCAGAAGATCTGATGGCTCTTACATCCGTTTTGATGATAATGCAGTTGTGCTGTTGAATAACCTTGATGAGTTACGGGGAACACGCATTTTTGGGCCGGTAGCCAGAGAATTACGGGATAAGTTTATGAAGATCATTTCATTGGCTCCTGAAGTGCTTTAATTATTAAAACTATTGATTGATGGGAAGGAAACTACATATTAAGAAAGGTGATACGGTGTATGTCATTACCGGTGAATATAAAGGACAGCAGGGAAGAGTGCTGGAGGTGCTGGTCAAACAAGACAAAGCCATTGTTGAGGGTGTGAATATGGTAATGAAACATACTAAACCCAATGCCCAGTACCCTCAGGGAGGGATTATTAAGAAAGAAGTGCCGGTTCATGTCTCCAATCTTTTGCCGGTTGATCCTTCCACCGGGGAACCGACAAGAGTCGGCCGCAGAATAGATAAAAAAGGAAAACTGGTCAGATATGCAAAAAAATCGGGAGAGGATCTGTAATCATGGAATATTTGCCTGAATTAAAAAGAAAATATCGCGATGAGATCATACCTGTACTCATGAAAGAGTTCGGATACAAATCCGTTATGCAGGTACCAAGATTAAGTAAAATTGTCATCAACCAGGGTGTGGGACAGGCTGTGACTGACAAGAAGCTGATTGATACGGCCCAGGAGGAACTGTCACATGTCGCCGGCCAAAAGGCTGTTCAAACACTATCAAAGAAAGATGTATCGAATTTTAAACTCCGGAAGAAGATGCCCATTGGTACAAAGGTTACCCTTCGCCAGAACCGCATGTACGAATTTCTCGAAAGACTCATAAAAGCAGCGCTGCCAAGAATCAGGGATTTTAGGGGGGTGACTGCCAAATTGGATGGACACGGTAATTATACAATGGGTATCACTGAACAAATCATCTTCCCGGAGATAGATATTGATAAGATCAATAAAATTCTCGGGATGGAAATCACCTTCGTCACAACAGCTAAACGTGATGAAGAAGCATTTGCCCTCCTCAGGGAATTTGGATTACCCTTTAGAAAATAAAAAACTATTAGAATATGGCAAAGGAATCGATGAAAGCCCGTGAAATTAAAAGACGGAAGTTGGTCGAAAGGTACGCTGAAAAAAGAGCCAGGCTAAAGGCTGAAGGTGATTATGTCGGATTAAGCCGTTTGCCAAGGAACTCGAATCCAATCCGGCTCCACAACCGTTGTAAGCTGACCGGCAGACCCAAAGGTTATATGAGACAGTTCGGCGTCAGCAGAATAACCTTCAGGGAAATGGCCTCGGCGGGACTCATACCTGGCATTAAAAAAGCCAGCTGGTAATAGTATTCACAATTAAAAGTAAACCGAAATGTCAACGGATCCGATTGCAGATTATCTGACGAGAATCAGAAATGCCATCATGGCAAAGCATAAGATCGTGGAAATTCCTGCCTCAAACATTAAGAAGGAGATTACCAGGATACTTTATGAAAAAGGATATATCCTGAGTTATAAGTTTGAGGAGGATAACAAACAAGGCATCATAAAAATTGCATTGAAATATCATCCGCAGACGAAAGTATCGACTATTAAGTCGTTAAAAAGGGTTAGCCGTCCCGGCCTCAGAAAATATACGAGTGTTGATAAAATACCCAGGGTTTTAAACGGACTCGGCATTGCCATCCTTTCAACATCAATGGGTATCATGACTGATAAAGAGGCCAGGAAAGAGAAAGTCGGGGGTGAAGTGCTCTGTTATGTAAATTAATAAGGAGGATCAGGAATGTCTAGAATAGGTCAGTTACCTGTCAATATACCCGAAGGTGTCACCGTTACAGTTGATAAAAAAAATGTTGTCAATGTGAAAGGACCCCTTGGGGAACTCAGTCAACAGGTTAACAGGGAAATTATTGTAGAGGTCACGGAGCACGATGTTGTGATTAAAAGGCCTTCAGATCAGAAACATCATAAGACAATTCATGGCCTGTACCGGTCGCTGATCAATAACATGGTCATAGGCGTATCGAAAGGCTATGAAATTAAGCAGGAACTTGTTGGTGTCGGTTTCCGGGCAGAAGCCAAAGGCCAGCGGCTGGTGATGAGTCTCGGTTACTCTCATGATGTGGTCATTGAACTGCCGGAAGAGATTAAAGTTGAGGCTAAAACGGAGCGTCGTGCCAATCCCATTATCACCCTGAAATCTTTCGATAAGCAATTGCTCGGTCATGTGGCTGCTAAGATACGCTCCCTGCGTCCACCGGAACCTTACAAAGGAAAAGGTATAAAATTTGTAGGGGAACAACTGCGCAGAAAGGCAGGTAAAGCTGCAAGCGTTTAATTTTGAATAAGTATTTCAGAAATGACACTAACAAAACAGGAAAGAAGACTCAGAATAAGAAAGAGGATACGGAAAAAAATTTCTGGCACAAAAGATATGCCCAGGATGTCAGTTTTTAGAAGTAACAAACAGATCTATGTTCAATTGATTGATGATAATCAGGGCGTGACACTCGTTTCAGCTTCTTCCCGGGATAAAGGAATTGCCGGGCAAAAGGGTATCACAAAGTCGGAACAGGCAAAACTGGTTGGTAAATTGATTGCGGAAAAATCTCTTTCAAAAGGAATCAAAAATGTTGTTTTTGACCGGGGAGGCTATCTGTATCACGGAAGAGTGAAACAACTGGCTGAAGGTGCCCGGGAAAGCGGTTTAAAATTTTAGTTTAAGATGACTACCAATATCAGAAAAGTAAGAACCAGTGATCTCGAATTGAAGGATCGCTTAGTCAGTATACAGCGTGTTACAAAAGTAACTAAGGGAGGAAGGACTTTCAGTTTTTCTACCATTGTGGTTGTCGGCAATGAAGACGGAATTGTCGGACATGGACTGGGTAAGGCAGGAGAAGTTACAACTGCTATTGCCAAAGGAATAGAGGACGCTAAAAAAAACCTGATCAGGGTTCCGATATATAAGGGGACCCTTCCGCATGAGCAGGCAGCAAAATATGGTGGTGCAAGGGTATTCCTGAAGCCGGCTTCGAGCGGGACAGGAGTGAAAGCAGGTGGGGCAATGCGCGCTGTTCTGGAAAGTGTGGGTGTCAAAGATGTACTTGCTAAATCCAAAGGCTCTTCAAATCCACATAACCTGGTTAAAGCCACCATCAAAGCATTGCTCGAGCTGAGAGATGCCTATATGATCTCAGACCAGCGGGGTAAATCCCTGGAGAAGGTATTCAATGGTTAGTGTGGATGGAGAAATATAAATTAATGTACTTTTAATCAGTCTCCTCAAAGGAAAAAGTTCACCCTGTGAAATTTGAGGCACGAAAATATTTCACAGGGGAAAAAGTGCTGATTCTTTTATGTTCAATAAAAAGTATTTATAAGCACAGGCAGTTTTATTGTTGACATGACATTAGAAAGAAAAATTCCGGGAATGGCAAAGATAAAGATTACACAGGTTAAAAGCAGGATCGGAAGTACGAAAAGACAGAAACGTACACTTGATGCCCTTGGCCTCAGGAAATTAAATAAAACCATCGAGGTTGAGAATACTCCCCAGATCATGGGGATGGTCAATAAAGTCAGGCATCTTGTAAATGTGGAAGATATTAAATAATGAGAATTTATCATACAATTGAGACATTTAAGGCATTTAGAAGCGGGTGTGTTATAACACGCTTTAAAGAATAAATCATATATATCTTGAACTAAACGAGACATGGAACTACATAATTTAAAACCAGCGAAAGGTTCAAAAGGCAGAGACAGGCGGCTTGGAAGGGGACAAGGTTCCGGCAGAGGGGGTACATCTACCCGGGGGCATAAAGGCCAGAAATCGAGATCGGGTTATTCCAGGAATTTTGGCTTTGAGGGTGGACAAATGCCGCTTCAACGCAGAGTGCCGAAATATGGTTTCAGAAACATCAATCGTAAAGAATATAAAGGTATTAATATTAATATCTTACAGGAACTTGCCGATAAAAAGGGCATTACAGTGATCGACCCGGAAACGTTAAATAAAGCCGGGCTTGTCTCAAAAAACAGACTGGTAAAAATTCTCGGAAATGGTAAGCTAACGTCGAAACTTGAAGTTAAAGCCCATGCTTTTTCAGCATCGGCAAAAAAAGCCATTGAAGATCTGGGTGGCAGCATTGAAAAAATTGGAGTTTCATGAAAGCATTTATTGAAACCTTAAAGAACATCTGGAAGATAGAGGATCTTCGGAAAAGGATTCTTTATACACTCGGTATTCTTCTTATATACCGGCTGGGCTCATTTATTACACTGCCGGGCATAGATCCGTCGCAGCTGGCAGGATTGAAAGCCCAGACTGCGGAAGGTGTTCTCGGATTACTCGATATGTTCTCAGGAGGTGCTTTCTCAAATGCATCGATCTTTGCACTTGGCATCATGCCCTATATCTCTGCATCTATCGTAGTGCAGCTGCTTGGTATCGCGGTTCCTTACTTCCAGAGGCTGCAGAAGGAAGGAGAGAGCGGCAGGCGGAAGATAAACCAGATCACCAGGTACCTGACGGTTTTCATCCTGGTACTTCAGGGGCCAAGTTACCTTGCTAACCTCCATGCCCAGTTGCCCCCGTCGGCTTTTATTATCAGAGGAACCGGTTTTACCGTTTCCTCAGTGATCATTCTGACTGCCGGCACAATGTTTATCATGTGGCTGGGTGAAAGGATTACCGACCGTGGAATCGGGAATGGAATATCACTGATCATCATGATCGGTATCATTGCCCGACTTCCTTTTGCTATTGTGGCAGAATTCGGGGCCAGGTTAGAACAACAGGGCGGTGGACTTGTAGCATTCCTTGTTGAAATAGTTATTTTATTCGTGGTATTTATGTTTTCCATTCTCCTTGTTCAGGGAACCCGTAGAATTCCTGTCCAATATGCCAAAAGAATTGTCGGGAACAAACAATATGGTGGTGTCAGACAATATATTCCACTGAAAGTTAATGCAGCAGGTGTTATGCCCATCATATTTGCCCAGGCATTGATGTTTATTCCACTGACCATTGCCGGATTTGCCAATTCTGACAGGTTGACGGGATTTGCAGCTGCTTTTGCCAATTTTACAGGCTTCTGGTATAACCTGGTCTTTGCACTTTTGATCATAGCATTTACCTATTTCTATACTGCTGTGACCATTAATCCCCAGCAGATGGCTGAAGATATGAAACGTAACGGAGGATTCATACCGGGTGTCAAACCGGGAAGGAAAACAATGGAGTTCCTGGATTCAATCATGTCGAG
>CAZGOR010000036.1:15207-16837 GCA_964527875.1 uncultured Bacteroides sp.
CTTTTGCCATGCTGGCGGGGATCACATCACAATTTGCCAGGTTTTATGGCGGTACATCACTGCTTATCATGGTTGGTGTGATATTGGATACTTTACAACAGATCGAAAGCCACCTGTTGATGCGTCATTACGATGGATTAATGAAATCAGGCAGGATAAAAGGCCGCACGGGTGGTGCTTCAGCTATTTAATTTTACAAAGATCGTTCTTTGATGATTTTTATTAAAACAGATGAGGAGCTTGAATATTTAACGGAGAGTAACATGCTGGTGTCCAGAACACTGGCTGAAGTTGCCAGGTGTATCCGGCCGGGAGTTACAACGCTGGAGCTTGACCGGATCGCCGAAGAATATATCCGTGATCATAAAGGTGAACCTGCTTTTCTTGGATATAAAGGATTTCCCAATACTCTCTGTACCTCTGTGAACAGTGAGGTCGTGCATGGAATACCTTCCGCATTAACGATCAGGGAAGGGGATATTATTTCGGTAGACTGTGGAGTAAGGCTAAATGGGTATTATGGTGACTCAGCTTATACATTTGAGGTGGGGCAGGTGAAAGACAATATCAGGTCACTTTTGCAGACGACCAGAGAAGCCCTGTATAAAGGGGTTGAGACAGTTGTTGAAGGCAGACGCCTGGGGGATATCGGTTATGCTGTTCAACATCATGCCGAAGCAGCCGGTTTCTCTGTTGTCAGAGAGATGGTAGGCCACGGCCTGGGTAAATACCTTCACGAGGAGCCCGAAGTACCGAACTATGGAAAAAAAGGTACCGGTATCAGACTGAAATCCGGTATGGTTTTCTGTATTGAACCAATGATCAACATGGGAACAAAATATATTTATCAGGAGAATGACGGATGGACAATCAGAACAAGAGATAACCTGCCATCAGCACATTTTGAACTGGCAGTGGCCGTGGGTAAAAAAGAACCGTTAATGCTCTCAACTTTTAAGTTTATCGAAGACTGTATTACAAACAAATAAATGAAACATTATGGTTAAACAACCTTCTATTGAACAAGATGGAACCATAACAGAAGCTTTATCAAATGCCATGTTCAGGGTAGAACTGGAAAACGGGCATGTGATAACAGCCCATATCTCAGGAAAAATGAGAATGCATTATATCAAACTTTTGCCCGGGGATCGTGTCAGGGTGGAAATGTCACCCTATGATCTTTCAAAAGGTAGAATAACATTCAGATATAAATAATTACATTATGAAAGTAAGAGCATCCGTGAAGAAAAGAACTGCCGACTGTAAGATAGTCAGGAGAAAAGGACGTTTGTACGTGATCAATAAAAAAAATCCGAAATACAAACAGCGTCAGGGATAATTTATTGTAATTTTGCAAACCAATTTTTAAAATATAATTATGGCAAGAATCGTTGGAGTTGATCTCCCTAAAAATAAAAGAGGTGAAGTAGGCCTGACCTATATCTATGGGATTGGCCCCAGTAACGCACGGAAAATACTTGATGATGCAGGTGTTGACTGGAATGTTAAAGTTAAGGACTGGACAGATGACCAAATCTCCAAAATCCGGACAATCGTGAATGATAACTATAAAGTAGAAGGTGAACTCCGGTCAACAGTCCAGATGAATATCAAACGCCTGATGGAC